>NZ_JADPIU010000010.1:0-166282 GCF_023073075.1 Bradyrhizobium sp. 61
TCCGTCCTCGAAATCGTCATACCACTTCTCCTAGGATTACCCCTAGGACCTGCAGCTATAACGTTCGTCAAACAAGGCGGCCTTCAATGGAGGGATACGCAGCAAATGCCGCTCTCGTGTTTGGAGCTCACTGTCCGCGAAGCCCATCTTGGCCAGTGGTCGCAAGACCCGAAAATAGGCCGGACATATGAGCGCAAGCGATCCGAGCATGCTGCCCGAGCCAGTCCTTGCAAGTCGGGGGCCGTCCACATATGAACCGAGCCCGCTGGCGCGGTCTGCGGCCTTCGGCTTCGATCCCTGGCGCCAGACAGGGCACAAGGCGGTCGGCTTCGAAACTTGTTCGTCCAGGTAACGACGATGAATCAGTGATGCTTATTTCAGGTTCGTCTGCGCGCTTGAAAAGCGACGAGCGACAGCAAGCCCTGCTTATGAGCCGGCCGCAGGCGGCCGGCGAAATGTTGTTTTCGGTCCCCGTCGGCGGGGTGGGCGGCGCTCCCGCATAGCCCCGAACCGGCAAGCCGCAACCGCGGCAGATCAAAGCTCACAACGGTCGATCATGCGCATTGCCGCGGTCCTCCGCTGCCGCTCCGGCCGTTCCGATGCGGCTTGCCTCTTCGTTCGGGGCTTTCCGGTCGCTCTTCGCCGCCCACCCCACCTCCCGGGGACCTGTGCGGCAGGAAGCAAGCGAAGGGAAGAAAGCCATGTCCAAAAAATCTATTCAGCACCGCGCGGAAAGGCCGCGTGGCAGTCTTTATGAGGAGATCACGGCGCGGATCGTTGCCGATCTCGAACGGGGCACGGTGCCCTGGGTCCAGCCATGGGGAGGCGACCATTATCGCGCCCCGCTCGGGCTGCCCCGCAATGCGTCGACCGGCCGGACCTATTCGGGCATCAACATCCTGATCCTCTGGAGCCAGTTGTTTGAGCGGGAATTTTCCTCGCAGAACTGGTTGACCTTCCGGCAGGCAAAAATTCTTGGCGGCAGCGTCCGCAAGGGCGCACAGGGTGTGACCGTCTGCTACGCTGACAAGTTCGTCCCAAAGGAGCATCGCGAGAAGCAAAACCGGGCAGAGCCGCAAGGCGTCCCGAATGGCGTTGGCGGCAATAATGAGCAGGGAAAAACCGAGCCGGGCTTGGTCCCGTTCTTGCGCCGTCATACCGTCTTCAATGTCGAGCAATGCGACGGCCTGCCAGATCATTGCCTTGGCGCGACCGAGTCATTGCTCGAGCGCCAGATCGTCCCGGAGGCCGAGGCGCTGGCTTCCGCCACGCTCGCTGATATCCATCATGGTGGTGCGCACGCCTTCTACCGTCCCTTGCAGGATGCCATCCAGCTTCCGCCGCAACAGGCGTTCTTCGATCAGATCAATTATTACCGCACCCTGTTTCATGAACTGGGGCACTGGACCGGGCACCCGACACGGCTTGCACGCGACCTGACAGGTGGTTTCGGCTCGAAGCCATACGCGTTCGAGGAACTCGTTGCCGAAATGGCGACAGCTTTCGTTTGCGCCACGCTCTCCATCGAGCCGACCGTTCGGCACGCCGATTACATCGGCAGTTGGCTCGACGTCCTGCGCGAGGACCAGCGCTCCATATTTCGAGCGGCTAGCAGAGCATCAAAGGCCGCCGATTTCATTCTGGCATTTCGGCCACCCGTCGCAATTGCCGGGTTGGCCGTGGAGGCGGCTGCGTGACCTCGTTGTCTCGCGCCGCAGCCGAAACTCCCCAGTGCCTTTCAACTTCACGCGAAGCCCGTGCCGCGAAACTGGCCGGGCTCGCAAGGCCCACGCGACCAGTCGAACTCATTCAAGCCCAAGGAGAGAGCCATGGACCTGCAACATATCGCTCTGAGTAGCCTTAAGATCGCGACCGTCACCGTTCGCCACGCGCGCAAATCGCCCGACGTCTCCGACATCCTGCCATCGATCAGGGCGCGCGGCATTCTGCAACCGCTTTTGGTGCGCCCCAACGGGAAGGGCTTTGAGATCGTCGCGGGACGGCGGCGGTTCTTCGCCGCGAGCATGGTCGCGGAGGAACAGGGCGCCTCACCGGACGAGGTCCAACTGCCCTGCGCCGTCATCGGCAAGGGCGACGATGCCGGCGCGATGGAAGCCTCATTGATCGAGAATATCGCCCGCGCGCCCATGGACTGGAGGAGTTCGAGGCGTTCGCGCGGCTTATCAAGCAAGGACGGAAGGTGGACGAGATCGCCCTGACCTTTGGCGCAACCCAACTCTACGTCAGGCAACGTCTGGCACTCGCCAACCTTCACCCGAAAATCAAGGACGCCTATCGGAACGGCCATATTGAAGCAGAGGACCTGCAGTTGCTGACCGCTGCCGGGAAGCGTCAGCAAAAGGAATGGGTCGAGGCCTTTGCGGCCGAGAGCGACCCCGACAATGAGGAAGCCGAGGGCGCCCCGCGCGGCCGTTGGCTGAAGCAATGGCTGTTCGGGGGCGCCCAGATCGCGACGGGCACGGCATTATTTCCCCTCGAAAGCTACAAGGGCGGGATCATCACGGACCTGTTCGGGGACGTCAGCTGCTTTGCTGACCATGAATCCTTTTGGGCCCTCCAGAATGAGGCTATCGCGCGTCTAAGGGACGATCTCCGGGCCAAGGGTTGGAAGGTCGTGACCATCCTGGAAAAGGGCGACCGGTTTCAGGCATGGCAGCACGTCGAAGTCGCGATGGAAGCAGGCGGAAACGTCTATATCGAAGTCCGCGAAACCGGCGAAGTCGAGGTCCACGCGGGCTATCGCGAGCGCGACGAAGAACCGCGCCGCAAGCGATCGTCCGGTGAAGGCGAGGGCGAGACCGGAGGTTCTTCCACGGCGAGGCCTGAACTCACCAAGGCGGCCGAGAACTATCTGGCGCTGCATCGCCACGCCATCGTCCGCGCCGAATTGTTGGCGCGTCCGGGTCTCGCGCTCCGTCTCGCGGTCGCCCACATGGTCGCGGGCTCGCCGCTCTGGAGCGTCAAGCCCGAACCCCAGCGGGCCGACAAGGAAACGATCGCGGCAAGTCTCACGGCCAGCCGGGCACAGACTGTCTTCGAGACGGAGCGGCAGGCGATCCTGCAACTGCTCAATCTGGAGCCGAGCTATCTCGGTACGGTGACGTGGAACAACGGCGATAGCTTCCGCGCCGCAAGCGTCTTCGCCCGGCTGCTCGAGTTGCCAGACGAGACCGTGCTGCGGGTCCTGACGCTCCTGATGGCGGAAACCTTAAGCGCAGGGTCCGCGCTGGTCGAGGCGGTCGGCGTCCTTGTCAAACCCGATGTCACCAAGTGGTGGGAGCTCGATGAAACCTTCCTCGATCTCATCCGCGATCGGGGCGCCGTGCAGGCGATGCTGAGCGAGATGGCAGGCCAAGCGATTGCCGATGCCAACGTCTCGGAGACGGCCAAGGTCCAGAAGAAAATCATCATGGACTGCCTGAAAGGCGAGGGGCGCGACAAAGTCGAAGGCTTTGTGCCGCGCTACTTGGCATTTCCCATCGCAAGTTACGACCCGGCCAAGACCATGCAAATCGCCTCCGACTGGGAGATCGTTAAGGCTTTGTTTACCGGCAAATGACGAGCGCGATTCGGGCGCGGAAGGCTCTTCCGCGCCTGTTTTCGCGCTCCGGCGAGTCGCAAAAGAGTCAATGCGGCCACGCGAGATTTGATCGGAGCGGGCGCATTGCGACTCGGGATATAGCTCGGACGCAAAGTGAGGGTGCGGTGCATCAAGAAGAGGGCCAGCCGATGCCGAACTCATTCCATGGCGCGATCGATCCGGAGCTGCGGCTCAAAGCGAACTGCGCCGCACGTCTCGTCGTCGGCGTGTCGTCTCTTGCAGCCACCATGGTCCTCTTGGCGCGCGTTCTGCCGCCGCTCTTGATCGGTTTTCCTTAAGTCCGCAATCGCCTCCAGTCCAATCGAGAGAGCGAGCGTTCGGACCAAACGCCTTTGACTTTTCTGGGCACCGACGAAGCAGATCACCCAACGAAATACCGGACTTTTGTGCAACCGCCACCTGCACAAAAGTCCGGTCTCCACCATTTGCCGGCATAGACTTTGTTCGGATGCAACCGTTGGCGCTTCTTCACGCGCCCGTGGCCTGGATGCTACCGGGATGCCGGAACGAGCATCGTCGCGAAGGCTACTTCTTCTTCTTCGCTGTCTTCTTCTTGGCGACCTTCTTTGCCTTCTTCGCTTTCTTGGCCATCTTGCCCTCCGTTAGATCCCAATAATGGATCAATCCAATCGCATAAGCCGTGAGTCGGCATATGCGACAATGAGATTACAGAACAATCGTAAAATAGATACTGCGCTGCCAAGGACGGCGGCGACGGCGGCGACCGCGGCGACGTCAGCGATGTGAGCAGGAGGCCCTGTCGCATTGGCGGGAGGCAAGCGTGCCTTGGCTTCGATCCAATGCTGCGAAGATCACGTCGTGAGGCAGCGTCAACGGGACTTAAGCTGTTGCGCTTACCTTTGCCGGTCGCAAGCGAAACGCTCACATAGTCCTTGTCCGAGCTCGTCACTGCGCGTCAAGCGGGCCCCGATCTCGACGCCTTGTGTCACGACGGATAGTCCGGGTGGGTCTCGTCGCTCTTCTCGCGGTTGGATGACGCAATCATCTGGTGGACCGTGACGCTGGTTGTATCATTCTCAGCGGTGACGTCTGACGGTGCAGATCACGTCTGTTCTTGGCTGTGGCTCATGGGTTCGATCTCCTGCTCTTGGCTCGACGACCTATGGGAAGCGCCCCACCGATGAAACCCTCATCGACGCCTTTTTTCCCCGCCGCTCGCAAGCTCCCGGCTCCTCGCGGCCGCTTTCAGCTCCAAAAAAGGCCTCGCCTCGGGTGCTCCGCTGACGCTTCGCCCGAAGCCGGTTCATCGGCGTTTCGCTTCCCATCACGGTCTAGCCATCGCAGGGGATCGGCCCCTGCGGCACAGAAGGAGACAGACCATGACTGCAATCGGATACGTCACCAAGACCGAGAACGGCTACAAGGGCCAGCTCAAGACGGTATCGATCCGGGCTGATATCGACATCATCCCGAACCGCGAGAAGAGCGCCGAGACCCACCCGGACTACCGGGTCGTGACCCAAGGCGTCGAGATCGGGGCCGGCTGGATCCGCCGTGGCGAGAACTCAGGAAAGGACTATGTGAGCCTCTCGCTCGCCGCCCCCGAATTCGGGCCGCGCAAGCTCTACGCCAATCTCGGCCGCGCCGCCGGCCAGGACGACGACAGCGTCTTCGCCGTCATCTGGAATCCGGCGGACTGATACCGCTTTCTGCCCCCGCGCGAATTGCGCGGGGGCCTCTTTCAAGCCTCAATCGCTGCCAATCATGGCCGCGGTGACAAATGGCGCCCCGGGGGCAAACTTGACGTGCGAAAGTTCCGGCGCGCTTGCGCCGAAGGTCAGCGTAGATCGCGCGCCGCTGGATGCTTACGATCTGAGCGACTGGGCCTGGGAATTCCTGCGCCGGAATCCGGATTATGCCAAAGAATGGCGAGCCTCGGTCCCAAGGCGTCTTCCTGTCGTTACCCTAAGCGACGGCACGCAGATGCTTCGGCTGCGGCGGCGCTATCCGCGTGCCGAGCGATGGGGGCTCTATGCCTTCGCAGACCCCTCTGTAGCGGCCCGACAAGCGCCGGTCTTCTGGCTCCCATCGGTCAACCGGCGCCTGGTTCGCGCCCGTTATGCGAAGCCCGCCCATCGCAACGAAGAGGCCTCGCCGCTTGCGGCGTTCAAGGTCGACCGTTCGGCGATCATTGGCGTCGATGGCATTCCGGTCGTAATATTGAAAGGGCAGGGAAGCCATGTCGCGCTCGAACTTCAAGATGCACCCGTCCTGACAACGCCGTCTCGGCTGGTATATGAGCTCGACGGACTGGACGATCTCAGCGCTCAAACTGAGCGTCTGAAGACTCTGCAGCGCTTCACGAAGCGCTCGCGAGAGGGTGATGCGCGCTCGCCCTTTGCCAACGACGAGCGCCTCCAGCATGCACTCATCGCACTCGATGAAAGCATGAACGGAAAGACCTATCGCCAGATCGCCATTGCGATCTTCGGCGAAGAGCGCGTCGCAGCCGAATGGGGTGGCACAAGCCAGTTCCTCAAGGACCGGACCCGGCGCCTGGTCGCCAAAGGCCACGAACTGATGGCCGGCGGCTATCGCGATCTCCTCGCCTGACTTGACTGCGCTTCCCCTCGCGGGGTGGCGATAGCCCGCCGCACCATCTTCGACACTCCCGTCAGCGTCTCGCTTTGACGAGGTTTCCTCTCGCTCTCGCATTTGGCGAGGCGCGGCAGTGGAGCGTTGACGATGGCGGATGATCAACCAAAGGAACCCGAAAGGCCGTTCCTGAACACCAAGGAAGCAGCCGCCTGGCTGCGGCTGACCAAGAATACTCTTGAGAAGATGCGGGTCAACGGCACCGGGCCCGCCTATCGCAAGCACGGGCGATATGTCCGCTATCACATTGAGGACCTCGTCGACTATTCAAACGCCACCAAGCGGAGGTCGACCTCCGATGATCGCTAGGTTGAAGCGTTTGCGCGGCAAGGCCGCGATGCTTGCGATGATCTCCGCGGCGATCGTCGCGACCATCGTGGTGATTGCGCCACAAGTTCCGCTCGTTATCTACAACGCCTCGGGCAGCGCCCCTCTCGGGTTCTACAGTCTTGAAAACAGGCTTCCCAGGCGCGGCGAGATGGCGGTGATCCAGCCGCCGCCGATGATCGAATTGATGCTGGTGGGGCGCGGAATCCTGCCGGTCTCAGTGCCGCTCGTAAAGCAGATCGCGGCGACCAGCGGCGACGAAGTCTGTCGGTCAGACCAGCCGAACGGGACGATTTCCATCAACGGAAAGGTCGTCGCCGAGACCTACGAGAAGGATCGCGACGGGCGTCCTCTGCCGGCCTGGAAGGGCTGCATGACGCTGATCGAAGGCGAGTTCTTTCTGCTGCAACCGCACCCGCTTTCCTTCGATTCACGGTATTTCGGGCCGGTGCTTCGATGCGATGTCGTCGGTGTCGCGCATCCGCTCTGGACCTGGAATCCTGAGGACTGAGCCAGCGCATTTCCGCCGAAGGTGGCCTGCGGCAGGTCGGGAAATCACAAGGTGACAGGGCGGCCGGTCAACTGCGATCGGCCGTCCTGAATTCGGCGTCGGAGCCGCGGTGACATGAAGGGCAGATGTTTGCTGTCCAGAATGAGCCAGGCGGAGAAAAAGAGTATGCGTCCGGATCCTGCACATGAGCTCAGGCCTTGACAGGATGCTGAGCGTTCCAAGCCCACGGCAGCAGTTCGTCCAGACGGTTGATCGGATGTCCGTCGACCATTCGCTGCAGCACGTCACGCAGGTATGCGTAAGGCTCGACGTCATTGAGCTTGCACGTCTCGATCAGCGAACAGAGGATTGCCCATCGTTCCCCGCCGCCGTCGCTACCGGCAAAGAGATGGTTCTTGCGGCCGAGTGCCACAGGTCGGATCGCTCGCTCGACAGGGTTCGTATCGAGTTCGATACGGCCGTCGTGCAGGAAGCGGGTCAATCCATCCCAGCGCGACAGCGCATACCGGATTGCTTCGGCGAGATTGCCGCGGCCGGGCAGTTGCGGGAGCTGCACCTCGAACCAAAGGCGAAGGCTGTCAATGATCGGCTTAGCGAGTGCGCGCCGCGTGGCCAGCCGATGCGCCGGCGATTGACCACGCACCTGCGCTTCGACGGCATAAAGGCTGGCGATGCGACGCAGGGCCTCGTGCGCGATGGGCGTGTCCTCGGCTTGCGCAATCTCATAGAACTTGCGCCTGGCGTGCGCCCAACATGCGGCGAGAGTGACGTTTCCGCCGTCGGTCAACCGCTCGAATCCAGCGTAACCGTCGACGTGCAGAACGCCCCTAAAGTGCGTCAGATGCGCTGCCGGGCGCTCCGCTTTCCGGTCGGGCGCGAACACATAAACCGCAGCCGGCGGCTCAGGCCCAGCCCAACTCCGTTGATCGCGGGCATACACCCACAGCCGTCCGGTCTTGGTGCGGCCTCGGCCCGGATCGAGCACAGGGATTGGAGTGTCGTCGGCAAACAAGTGATCCGACGCGAACATGTGCTTGCACAGCCGATCGTGCAGGGCCTTGAACCACCAGCAAGCGCCGCCGACCCATCCGGCCAGTGTCGAACGCTCCAGTTCGACGCCATGGCGTGCAAAAATCTGCGCCTGTCGATAGAGCGGTGTGTGGTCGCAGTATTTGCTTACCAGCACCTGTGCGAGCAGAGCTGGCGTGGCCAAACCGCCGGCGATCGGTCGTTCGGGTGCCGGAGCCTGCGTGATCGTTCCGCAGGCGCGGCAGGCATATTTCGGGCGGCAGACGCGCACCACCCGCAACTGCGCCGGCACCCAGTCCAGCATCTCGCTGACGCTCTCACCCATCGCATGCAGCGCGCCGCCGCAGCACACACATTTCTCACTATCGACGTTGAGCACCACCTCTTCGCGGGGCAGATGGCCCGGCAGAGGTTTGCGCTTCGGCTGCAGCTTCTGTGTCGACGCAGACGCCTCCACCGAGGCTTGATCTGCCTCGACGGTCGACAGATCGATGTCCAGGTCTTCAAGCCCAAGGGCAAGTTGATCGGCGTCGAGACGCTCGGAACGACGCCCAAACTGTGCGCGCTGAAGCTGTTGGATGATTGCCTGGAGACGCTGGATCTCGTTGTTCCGATGCGTGATGACAGAAGCAGTGTCGCGCACCAGGCGATGCAGAAGCGCAGTATCCGACGGCAGATTGTCGAGATCGAGCTGCATGACCGATTCTACTCGGACACGCTGATTCGACGAAGCAACTTCGCTATATTCTATGCGTGTTTTTGCGATTCAACCCGCGATGACCGGGCGCCATCGACGCTCGGGTGTGCGCCAATCGATACCTTCGATCAGCATGGCAAGCTGCGCCGGGGACAGCGTCACCGTGCCGCCCGGATCGCTCATTCGCGGCCAGATGAAGCCGCCCTGGTCGAGCCTCTTGCTGAACAGACAAAGGCCGTTGCCGTCCCAGAACAGGATCTTAAGCGTGCTTGCCTTCTTGCCTCGGAAGGCAAACAGGTGGCCGGAGAATGGGTCCTTCTTGAGGTGTTCCTGAACGAGAGCGGCGAGGCCATCCAGGCCCTTCCGCATGTCGGTATATCCCAAAGCCAGATGCACTTTCACGCCGGCCGGCACGATCATCATCGGGCAGTCTCCTGCTCAATGACGTGGCGACGGACTGCATCCGGATCACTGCCGATCGGTGCGAAGACGCGACGCCCATCGTCCAATTCGACAACCGTCATGCCGTCAGGCGGCTGCAACAGATCGTTCAGAACGAGCGTTGCGGATTGTGCGCCGGCGACCCTCACAGCCGCCAATTTCGCCGGCACTCGCTTGCTGAACCCGAACTGTACCCGCCACCGGAACAACATGCTGGTGACGATGCCGTGGCGCCGGCAAACCTCGGCAGCGGTAGCACCGGGAAGCTCAGACTGGGTCACGATCGCGAGCTTTTCCTCCTCACTGAAGCGACGCCGGTTGGCGCGTTCGTCGCTCGGCGGATCGACGGTTGGTGCATCTGTCAAGCGGCTTCTTGCGCGAGACCCCTTAGCAGCGCTGCTAACACTAGTGCTTATTAGTGGGCGGGCACTCGGATGAAGTTGCGTCCGCCAGTCGATTTCCACCTCATTGGCGTCGATCAGATCGCGCCACCGTCTCAGGCTGTGCTGCGATATGCCATGTGCCCGGGCATAGGCTTGCATGCTCAGTCCGCACCACCTCATCGCTTCAACGTGCATTGTCCAGAATGCTTGGACGGCTCTGCAGCGTTGGTCCTTCGACACTGGACTTCGCTTCTTGCGAAGCCGCTCCCGACGTTCCTCGCGACGCAATTCCGCACGTACTTTCAGCGTTTCGGCGTCAATCAGATGCCGCAGCCAGCGATCGAATGTGCCGCCACTGAGACGATGCTGACGACAGTATCTGCGCTTGCTGAGACCGCTTCGCCGCCACGCCTCAACGTGTACCGACCAAAAAGAGCGACGCGCTTCGTTCTTGAAATATTCCGTACCCACCGGAGATCCTCCAATGCAGCAAGGAACCCGATATGGAACGACAACGCACTCTCGGAAAGTCGTGCGGGATTCGGACGCTTACGAAAAAGAAAGCGGAGGGCAAGATAAAAGCACTGGCGCTACAATGCGCCTAAGCCGTTGTCTGCACATCCAAGCTTTGGCGCCCTCGGGCTCCTTGCTGTCACCATGTTCGCCCAATGCAATGGCGATGTTGCGCAATTACGTCTGCGTCTTGGCGAGCGGTCGTCGGCTTCACATATCGGCGACTCCTCCAAGCGGCGGATGCATGCCATGCGAGAGATCGACGACGAATTCGACGTGAAGCTCGGACGGATCGGCAATCGCCGAGCCAGGAGGGCGACCAGCTATCTTCGACGCGTCCGCCAGGAGGCGACCAAGGCCGGCGCCAGTGCAAGGGCAGGTTCGTCGTTCACGGGCGGCCGCATCGGCCGCGGCCGCGCGCAAGGCGCAGTGTTGGCCGGGCGCGGACGAGGCCAGGGCCAACGCCGCGTCGTGATCAAGGCCAGGATCGTGCGGATCAAATCAGGTGACACCGGTGCCGTCCGAGCGCACCTCCGTTACGTCCAGCGCGACGGCGTCACACGCGAGGGTGAGCGAGGGGAGCTATACGACGCCAGCAATGACCGCGCGGATGCCAAGAACTTTACGGAACGCAGCGGCGGTGATCGCCACCAGTTCCGGTTTATCGTGGCGCCAGAGGATAGCGCGGAGCTGGCGGACCTGAAACCTTTCGTCCGCGACCTCATGCGGCAGTTGGAGCAGGATCTCGGCACCAGGCTCGACTGGGTTGCTGCCGATCATTTCAACACCGGCCATCCACATACCCACATCGTCCTGCGCGGCAAGGATGACGAAGGAAACGACCTCATCATCGCACGCGACTATATCGCTCATGGCTTTCGCTCGAGGGCAGCGGAGCTCATCACGCGAGAGCTTGGCCCTGAAACGGAGATTGAGGTCGCGCGCAAGCTTCAGCGGGAGATCACGGCAGAGCGGCTCACACGGCTTGACCGGAGCGTCCTGCGAGATGCTCCGGGCGGAGTTCTTGAATTGGGAGCGCTGTCTGGACGGGAGCCTGCCTGGCAAACGGCGCGGATCGGACGACTGCGAACCTTGGAGCGGATGGGCTTGGCAGAAGAGACTAAACCCGGGCATTGGCGGATCGACCTTGAGCTTGAGCCAAAGCTCAGACGCATGGGGGAACGCGGCGACATCATCAAGACCATGCATCGCGAGATGGCCGCGGCAGGAGTTTCGCGGGCGGCAGGCGACTACGCGATCTTCGATCCGGAACGAGGCGATCGTCACCTGGTCGGGCGGGTCGTTGGCGAGGGATTTGCGGACGAACTGACTGAGCGCCGCTACGTCGTGATCGATGGGGTGGACGGGCGGACGCACTATGCCGAGATTGGTGCGCTTGGCGCCAACGGAGAGCCGCCCGTCCGGAACGCGATTCTGGAGCTCAGGTCGCGCGTCCCTGAACCGCGCGCAATCGATCGGACGATCGCAGAGATCGCCGCGCGCCATGGCGGCATCTACCGCGACCGTCTGCATCGGGAATTCGACCCGCAAGCATCGAGCGAGTTTGTCGGAACCCACATCCGCCGTCTGGAGGCAATGCGGCGCGAAGGGATGGTTAGCCGTCTTGCCGATGGCGGTTGGAGCGTGGGGCGGGATTATCTGGACCGGGCGCTTCGATACGAACAACTCCAGCAATCGCGCGCTCCGGTCCGGATCGCAGTGCTGTCGTGGCAAAAGCTCGAGGATCTGCCGCAGGCGCTGGGCGCAACTTGGCTCGATCGCAAGCTCGTTGGCAAGGAGCCCGATGAGCTCGCGTCGACCGGCTTTGGCGCGGAGGTCGAGACCGCCTTGCGAGCCAGACGGCAATGGCTGATCGAGCAGGGGCTGGCGCGAGAGGAAGGCGGTCAGATGCGCTTCGCGCGGAACATGCTCGGGACACTCGAGGCGCGCGAGCTGACGCGGACCGCGGCGGATATATCCGCGCGCTCCGGCCTTGCACATGTCGATGCCAAGGCTGGCGATAGGATCGAGGGCGTCTACCGTCGCATGCTGACGCTGAACAGCGGGCGGTTCGCCCTGATTGAGCAATCCCGTGAGTTCGTGCTGGTGCCCTGGCGTCCGGTGCTGGAGCGAGCGCGCGGGCAATTGGTCACCGGTCAGGTCGGCGGGGAGGGCATATCCTGGTCGATTGGCATCAAGCGCGGGATTGGACGATGACGAAGAACTATTTCCGCTTGGGTGCTCGTCGCGTCGAAAAATTCTCGACGTCGGACGTCTTGACCAGAACGGCGCCGGGCTCTTCGACCGGTGCGGAGAGATATTTGGCGCGAGCGATCTCCTCAATCTTCGACCTGTTCTTGAGGAACGCTTCCAGCCGACCTTCTTGCCCGAGACCATCGGCCCCGAAATGGTCGTCCAGCGCTTCGCGGCTGACTGCGCAGCTGACTGCGCTGCCGAGCGCCTGTCCCTGGAACGTCACGACGTCGCGGCTGAAGTCATAGCGAGCAGGGGGATTGTCGAAGGAAAGTTCGAAGCCCGGAATAATTGAGCGAGGCGCGCCAATGGTCTTAAGCACCACGTCCCGAACCGGGGCCGCAAGCAAAGCGAGCCCTTCGAGCATCAACTGGCGCCATTTGGGACCGCGATTGTGAGCTTCCTCCCAGGCCGATTTCAGCTCATGGGGGCGCTTTTCGACCAGGGTCGCGAACAAGACCTCGGACTGCTGCAGGTCCTTGTCACGCTTCGCAAACCCCTCCGGGCGCCTGCGGGAGACGATGAGCTTGTGGACGGCATAGCGCGCCGGAGCTGGCACGTGCACGTAGATGCCGGCGCCATGCAGGATCACCGCGGGCTCGGGATCGCGGATCAGGAAATCGAGGAAGCGCAGCGGCTGGGCGTCCGTGTTCAGAGCGGGTAGCTTTTGGGGGCGGGCGGTCTCCTTGCCTTCATGGGGCGTGAGAAAGTCGACGCGCAAGCCGCCTTTGGCTGCATAGCTGGTCACGCGCCGGCCGTCAGATACGTGTGGGACGGGACGAAAGGATTTGTCGACTTCCTTCAGCACCTCCAGAACGGGCGGCGTGGAGTCCTCGACGGCCACTGAAACATTTTTGAACTGGGCAATGTCGACGTCGCCGGTCTGGAGCGAGCCGGCGGAGAGGCGAACGCCAAGCATGGCGCCATAGGTTTGATAGGCGATCGTTCCAACGAGCACGCCGCGGAGCCGGAACACGCCGGCCTTAGCGAGTGCCGTGATCACATCGCCGATCTCGGGAATCGGGCGGGGAAAACTGAACGACCGGACAAGGGTGGATACAAGCGCGCGGCGCTCGCGCTCGTCCTCGCGAACTTCCTGGTGGTGGGCGATGCGCTCCAGCAGCTCTGGCGTCTCCGGCCCGACATAGCGCTGCGACCGTTCGGCGCCGGTGCCGGTCTGGAAGTACCAATATTTGCGGCCATTGATGCTCTTGGCCGTGAACGAGCCGTTGTCGGCGAAGGCCTCCTGGAAAGCTGCATTGGCGGTGCGCTCCAGGAGCTCGGCATAGGTCGTCTGGGCAACCAGGGAAGGGGCCGGCATGGTCGGTTCCGCATTTATACTCAGTCTGCGGGTTGAGTATAATGAGCGCAGAACCCGGCGTCCAGTCTGCTTATACTCACTTTGCGAGGTGAGTATAATGAGAATTAACCTCGAATTTAGGCCGAATCGGTCCGCCCGGCCCATCAGTTGGCCATTTGGCCGGTTCCGTCGCTGATCTCCACGCCCTGCATCTCGCACGCTCCCGAGCGCATCAAGGATCATCCAGTTTGAGCCAATAGCTCACCTTCTGTTGAAGCGCTGGATCATCCTCGCCGAGACTGGACGCAGATCCTTCTCGCCTCCGTATGCCTGATCGATGTTGCTCTTGCTTCCCAGACGCGATTTTTATTTCGATTGAACGCGAAGCGCATCCGCCCCTTTCATCGCGCCGCTCACGTCGCGTGAGCAAGTGGGGGCAAGCCGGATGTTTCCAGCAAAAATCTATGTCGGCCAGATCGCCGTCGTGTTCGGCATCGTCGTTGCGTCGACCTGGGGCGCGACGCAGTGGACCGCCGCAGCTCTCGGCTATCAGCAGCGCCTCGGAGAGCCCTGGTTCCTGATCGTCAGCTATCCCGTCTATCTGCCCTGGCGGTTGTTCGAATGGTGGTTCGCCTATGAGGCCTATGCGCCCGAGATCTTCGAGGAGGGCGGAGCCATTGCGGCAGGCGGCGGCATCGCAGGCGCGCTGTTTGCGATCGTCAATTCGGTGTGGCGCGCGCGCCAAAGCCAATTGGTGACGACTTACGGTTCGGCTCGGTGGGCGACGGCGAAGGAAATCAAGACGGCCGGATTGTTTGCGTCCAAGGGCGTTTTCCTGGGGCGCCTCGAGAACAACTATCTCCGCCACGATGGACCGGAACACGTCATGTGCTTTGCGCCGACCCGGTCGGGCAAGGGCGTCGGACTGGTCTTGCCCACATTGCTGTCCTGGACGTCGTCGGCGGTGGTGCACGACATCAAGGGCGAAAACTGGGAATTGACCTCCGGTTGGCGTTCGACGTTCTCGCATTGCCTCTTGTTCAATCCCACGGATTCGCGGAGCGCCCGCTACAATCCGCTGCTTGAGGTGCGCAAAGGGGCAGCCGAAGTCCGCGACGTCCAGAATATCGCTGACATCCTGGTCGATCCCGAAGGGGCGCTCGAACGCCGAACCCATTGGGAAAAAACCAGTCACTCGCTGCTGGTCGGCGTCATTCTTCACGTCCTTTATGCGGAAGAGAAGAAGACGCTCACCCGCGTCACCGAAATCCTGGCCGACCCCGCGCAGTCCTTCGAGAAGACGCTCAGGGTCATGCTGGCAACCAATCATCTTGGCACCGAGGCGGAGCCGAAAGTGCACCCCGTGGTCGCCGCGACCGCGCGTGAGCTGCTTAACAAGTCCGAAAACGAACGCTCCGGCGTTCTGTCGACCGCTGTGAGCTTTCTTGGGCTGTACCGCGATCCCGTCGTCAGCCGAAACACCGAACACTGTGATTGGCGCATCGCCGACCTCGTGAGTGCCGACAAGCCGGTCACGCTCTATCTCGTCGTTCCTCCATCAGACATCAGTCGCACCAAGCCGCTGATCAGGCTGATCCTCAATCAGATCGGCCGCCGGCTGACCGAGACGCTGAACACCAAGGCAGGTGACCGCAGGCATCGCCAACTCCTCATGATGCTGGATGAGTTTCCTGCGCTCGGCCGGCTCGACTTCTTCGAAAGCGCGCTCGCGTTCATGGCCGGCTATGGCATCCGCGCCTACCTGATCGCACAGTCGCTCAACCAGATCGCAAAGGCCTACGGCGAGAACAACGCGATCCTGGACAATTGCCACGTTCGCATTGCCTTCGCCGCCAACGACGAGCGCACCGCCAAGCGGATTTCGGACGCGCTCGGGACCGCGACCGAATTGCGGGCGCAGCGCAACTATGCGGGTCATCGGCTGGCTCCCTGGCTTGGCCATGTCATGGTCAGCCGTCAAGAGACCGCGCGTCCTTTGCTGACGCCGGGCGAAGTGATGCAACTGCCGCCCGACCAGGCCATCGTGCTGGTTTCCGGCCTTGCACCGGTCCGGGCGATCAAGCTGCGGCACTACGAGGACGCAAACTTCGTCAGTCGTCTGCGCAAGCCACCATCCCTGGTGGGAGACGAGTATGCCGATCGGCCGCCGGCCCGCCTTGACGATTGGCGCGGCGAGCTGCGCACCACCGACCTTCGCCTCGCGACCCTGCCGTATCGCGAGCTCATGCAGACGGGCGGCGAGGAAGGCGGCCTCAAGCAGCAATTGGCGTTGTTCGACGAGGCGGTGCCCGTGACGAACGAGGTTCGCCCCATCGAGGATCGGCTGCTCGATGATGAGTCCGACGTCGCTGCCGACCGCAGCCAGATGCAGCAGGCGGCAAGCGCGTCCGGCACCGTACGCCGAGCCCATGCGGTCACCCGCGACGATGACGATCTTCTCCCCTCGTTCTGAAGAGCATTTCCGATGAAACCGAAACTATCGGCCTATGTCAGCGATAGCGTGGCACAGCGGCTTGAACTCGCAGCCAAGCGTCCCGGAGCCAACAAGTCAGCCATTGTCGAGGCTGCGCTTGATCGCTTCCTCAACCCTGAGCGGGACACCAGCGGTGATGCGGCGCTGATCCGAAGGCTGGACCGGATGAGCCGGCAACTGGAACGGGCCGATCGCGACCTTGGCGTTCTGGCGGAGACCATTGCGCTCTTCATCCGCTATTACCTGACCATCACCCCGCCATTGCCTTCGCAAGATCAGGATGCCGCGCGTGCGCTGGGACGCGAGCGGTTCGAGATGTTTGTCGCCCAGGTTGGCAAACGCGTCGCTTCCGGTGGCCGGCTTGTCGCCGACGTCATGGACCGCGTCAGCGCCTCGAAGCCGGATCTCTTCATGCGGAACCTCGAGGAGGGCGCCCCTCTGGGCGCTGCTCAACACAGCGATACTGGATCCCGTGCGCAGAGCGCGACGGGTGAGCCGCCGGAGCATTCTCCGGCAGGGCGAGAGGAGGTCGGCAATGTCTGATCTCCTCTCGCCAGAGACCCGTGAACGACGCCGGGGCATGTTGCGGACCGCGATGGGACCAGCAATCGCTCTGGCTTTGGAAGAGCCTGATGTCGTCGAGGTCATGGTGAATCCCGATGGGAGGCTTTGGCTTGATCGGCACGGGACGGGCCGGGCAGATACTGGGGTTGTTCTGACGCCGCAGGAGTCGGAGCGGATCATTCGGCTTGTTGCCAGCCACGTGCGGGCAGAAGCGAGCGGTTCGTCTCCGATCGTCTCGGCAGAACTCCCCGAAACTGGTGAGCGCTTTGAGGGCGTCTTGCCGCCAGTCTCGCTCGCGCCGTGCTTTGCCATCCGCAAGCCCGCAACGACCACGTTCCGCCTGTCCGATTACGTCAAAGCGCAGATTGCTTCGCCATTGATGGCGAAAGTGCTGACCGCCGCGGTCACCGACGCACGTAGCATCCTGATCGCCGGCGGCACCGGGTCTGGCAAGACGACGCTTGCCAATGCGCTTCTTGCCGAGATCGCTGGCCTCGAAGAACGGGTGGTCATCATCGAGGATACCCGTGAGCTGCGCTGCGATGCCAAGGATGCCGTGACGCTCCGGACCAAGCCGGGCGTGGCGAGCCTTGCCGATCTTGTTCGTTCCACGCTGCGCTTGCGACCAGACCGCATCATCGTCGGTGAGGTCCGAGGCGCCGAAGCCCTCGACATGCTGAAGGCCTGGAATACGGGTCACCCCGGCGGGATCGCCACGGTCCATGCCAACTCGGCACGCGCTGCGCTCTACCGGATCGAACAGCTCATCCAGGAAGCGGTCGCAACCGTGCCGCGCCGTCTCATTGCCGAGGCGATCGACCTGATCGTCTTCATCAAAGGGCGGGGCCCGGCACGGCGCATCGAGGCCGTCGCCGAGCTCAAGGGCCTCGATCCGTCAGGCGACTACCTGCTCGAAACTCCGCCCGGACTTCCAAACACCGCCCACCGTCCTTAACCCCAAGGAGACTGCAATATGTCCATTCGACTGCGTCTATACGTGCGTTCGCGCCTGCGTGGCTTCTGCTCGATCAGCGGGCTTCCCTTGATGGAGCTCGGCGCGGCATCGGCCTGCATGCTTCTCAGCGTCTCGGCGGCGCACGCTGCGGGTTCAGGCATGCCATGGGAAGCCCCGCTCGAGCGTGTCCTGGAATCCGTCCAGGGGCCGGTCGCCAAGATCGTCGCCGTCATCATCATCACCGTGACCGGCATATCGCTGGCCTTCGGCGACACCTCCGGGGGATTCCGCAAGATGGTCCAGGTCGTCTTCGGCCTGTCGATCGCCTTCGCCGCGAGTTCCTTCTTCCTTTCGTTCTTCTCGTTCGGTGGCGGAGCACTGATCTGATGCGCCCCGATGGTTTTGAACTCGTGCTCCACCGCTCGTTGACCGAGCCCATCCTGATCGGCGGCGCCCCGCGTGCCGCCGCCATCCTGATCGGAACTCTCTCCGCCGTGCTGGCGCTTGGCCTGCGCCTTTGGCTCGCAGGCCTCGTGCTCTGGGTCATTGGCCATAGCGCGGCCGTTTGGCTCGCCAAACGCGACCCGGCCTTCGTCGAAGTCGCCATCCGTCACACCAAGCACAAGGGGCGGCTCGCATGCTGAACCTGAGAGAATTCCGCGGCCATGCGCATCGGCTGGCGGATTGGCTGCCATGGGCATGCCTGGTCGCTCCGGGCGTCATCCTGAACAAGGATGGGAGCTTCCAACGGACGATACGCTACCGCGGACCGGACCTCGACAGTGCGACCGAGGCCGAACTGATGAGCGTCACCTCACGCGTCAACAATGTCTTAAAGCGTTTCGGCTCAGGCTGGGCTCTTTTCTTTGATGCCACGCGCATCCCGACTGGCGAATATCCGCGGTCGGAATTTCCTGATCCGGTGTCCTGGCTGGTGGATGAAGAGCGGCGGGCCGCGTTCGAAGGCGCCGCTGGGGTGGCATGGGAGGATCCGTCCCGTCCCGTCGGGCAGCATTTCGAGAGCGTGCTGCATCTGACCTTGCTGTATTTGCCGCCCGCCGAAAGGGTCTCGCGCCTCGAAGGTCTATTTCTCGAACGCCCCAAGGAGAGGCATAGCGTCGCGGGAACGGGGAAGCGCATTCGTCGCGGCCAATCGATCAAAAGTCCTGCGCAAGACGGCATCCAAGACGGCGAGGTTGACGACCAGCAGAGATTTGACAGCAACGAGAAAGGCTACCGCGATCAGCTTCAGAGGTTCGTCCAGGAAACCGACCGGGCGATCGATCTGCTCTCGTCGGTCTTGCCCGAGATCTGGCCTCTCGACGACGCGGAGACGCTCACCTATCTTCATAGCTGCGTCTCGACCAAGCGCCATCCGGTCAGCGTTCCCAAGATTCCGGCCTATCTCGACTGTTTCCTCAGCGATGAGCCGTTGACTGGTGGATTGTCCCCGGCGATCGGGCGGAGCCATCTGCGCGCACTGACCGTCCTTGGGTTTCCGCACGTCACCTTTCCCGGCCTGCTCGACGAACTGAACCGGCTTGGCGTCGCCTACCGCTGGGCCACCCGGTTCATTCCGCTCGACCGTACCCAGGCAAACGCGACGTTGTCGCGTTACCGGCGGCAGTGGTTCGCCAAGCGGAAGTCGCTTGCAGCGATCCTCAAGGAGGTCATGTTCAACGAACAGGCGGCGCTGCTCGACACCGACGCCAGCAACAAGGCGCTCGACGCCGACGCGGCGCTTTCCGAACTTGGCGACGATCTGGTTGCCTTCGGTTACATCACCACGACCGTCACCGTGAGTGACGAGGACTCGCATCAAGCGGACGAGAAGATCCGCGCAGTCGAGCGAGTGATCAATAGCCGGGGTTTCACGGCCATCCGCGAGAGCGTCAATGCGGTGGAAGCCTGGCTCGGCGGTCTTCCGGGCCAAGCCTATGCCAATATCCGCCAGCCGATCGTTCACACGCTGAACCTCGCCCACATGTGCCCATTGTCGGCGGTATGGGCCGGACCCGAGCGGTGCGAGCACCTAGATGGACCCCCGCTCCTGCTCGCCAAGACCAAGGGCGCGACACCGTTTCGGTTATCGCTCTATGCCGGCGACGTCGGGCATACCATCATTGTCGGTCCCACGGGGGCGGGCAAATCGGTCCTGCTCTCGATGCTCGCGCTTCAATTTCGTCGCTATCCAAACGCTCAACTGATCACGTTTGACAAGGGCCGATCGGCACGGGCCACCACGCTGGCGTTGTCGGGGGCTTGGTACGAACTGGGCGCCAAAGGCGGCATCGCGTTCCAGCCACTCAAGGATGTCGCGGAGGAGGGGGCGAGACTCTGGGCGCTCGACTGGCTTTGCGGCGTGCTCGTCCACGAGCGTGTGACCGTGACGCCGGAGGTCAAGGAGACCCTGTGGTCGGCCCTGAAGAGCCTCGGCTCCGCGCCCGTCCCGCAGCGTACCATGACCGGGCTGGTGGCGCTGCTTGCCCGCGACGCGCTGCGGCGGGCGCTGCAGCCCTACACGCTGGAAGGACCCTACGGCCGCTTCTTGGATGCAGACGCCGACCGTCTTTCCGGCGCCGACGTGCTGACCTTCGAGATGGAAGAACTGATGGCATTGCCCGGCCTGGTGGCGCCGGTTTTGACCTATCTCTTCCACACCCTCGAAGAGCGCTTTGATGGCCGGCCCACAATGCTCGTGCTCGATGAAGCCTGGGTGTTTCTGGACGACCCGCTGTTCGCGAGCCGCATTCGTGAATGGCTGAAGACGCTGCGCAAGAAGAACGTGGCTGTCATTTTCGCAACCCAGTCGCTCGCCGATATCGCAGACAGCGAGATTGCGCCTGCGATCATCGAATCCTGTCCAAGCCGGATATTCCTCCCGAACCCACGTGCGTTGGAGCCGACCCAGACCGAGACCTATCGCCGGTTTGGATTGAACGACACCCAGGTGCGCCTGATCGCGGAAGCATTCCCCAAGCGCGACTACTATCTGCAGTCCCGCGCCGGCAATCGCCTGTTCGAACTCGGCCTCGGACCGGTGGCGCTTGCCCTGGTCGCGGCGTCCTCACCCGAGGATCAACGCGCGATCGACGCTGTTCTGTCCCGCTCCGGTCCCCATCATTTTGCCAAGCGCTATCTCGCCGAACGAGACCTGCACTGGGCCGCGAACCTGATCAGCACCTTCGAACAAGCCCACAAGATCTGACCTCAACCTCAATCCCTGGAGTCTTCCATGTCGAAAGTATCGGCCGCACGTTCTTGGGTACAACCTCAAGAATTATCGTAACAACATTACTATCGTTTGTTATCGCAGTGAACGGGTCCCGACGGCTCGGGGCGTTCGACATCGTCTTCGATCCTACGAACTACAGCCAGAATCTTCTGACCGCCGCACGCGCGCTTGAACAGATCAACAATCAGGTCAGGAGTCTCGAAAACCAGGCGCAATCACTGCTCAATCAGGCCAAGCATCTCGCGAGCCTTCCCACAAGCGTGGTTGGCCAGCTCACATCGACGATCACTCAGATGAACAGCCTGATCGGTCAAGCGAAGAACATCTCGTTCGATGTTCAGAAAACCCAGCAGGACTTTGAACGCCTGTATCCCCGCCAATACGCGGCGGCCGTTTCTTCTGACAAGATGGTTCTGGACGCGGCGTCACGTTGGGACAATAGCTACGATGGGCTGAAGCAGTCGCTCACAGTTCAATCAGCCATCGTCAGCTCTCTGGATCAGGACGGTCAGACGCTCCGAACGCTGATGGCCAATTCCTCCGCCGCAGTCGGCTCGCTGCAGGCCCAACAGTCTGGCAACGAACTGCTCGGCCTTCAGATCAAGCAGTCGTTGCAGACCCAGGCACTTATGGCCACCCAGGCGCGCGCGGATACGTTGCGCGCTGCCGAACAGCAGGCGTCGTCGGCTGCCGCGAAGGAGCGCTTTACTCGCTTCATCGGCGATGGCCATGCCTACACCAGCGGCAAGTAGGAGAGGGCGCCATGGCTGATCTCTCCGTCATTGATCGCTTCACCGAGACATTCTCGCGCTACATCGACTCCGGCTTCGGTCTGCTGTCGGGCGATGTCTCATTCCTGAGTTCCACGTTGATCGGCATCGACCTGACGCTTGCCGGACTTGCCTGGAGCATGCGCGCCGACGACCACATCCTGGTCACGCTCGCCAAGAAGGTGCTCTATGTCGGCGCCTTCGCGTTCATCATCGGTAACTTCAAGAGCCTTGCCGATATTGTCTTTGCATCGTTCTCCAGCATCGGACTGAAGGCATCGGGTGGAAGCTTAAGCGCGGCCGACCTGGCGCGGCCGGGCTTTGTTGCCTCCGCGGGGTTTACGGCCGCTCATCCGCTTCTGGAAGAGACCGGTCAATTCTCGGGCTTTGATGTCCTCACCAACCTGCCGACGATCCTGATCCTGCTGTTCTGCTGGATCTTGATTGTGCTCGCCTTCTTCGTCCTCTCGGTGCAGCTCTTCGTCACGCTGATCGAATTCAAGTTGACGACGCTCGCAAGCTTCATTCTCGTGCCGTTTGCCCTGTGGGGAAAGACCGCATTCCTCGCAGAAAAGACCCTCGGCAACGTCGTTGCCTCAGGGGTGAAGGTGATGGTTCTTGCGATCATCATCGGCATTGGCTCGACCATATTTGGTCAGCTCGCGAGCACGTTGACGCGGCCGGTCGACATCGTATCTGCCATGAGTTTGTTGCTTGCGGCCCTTTCGCTGTTTGGCCTTGGCATCTTTGGCCCAGGAATCGCGGCGGGATTGGTCTCAGGCGCACCTCAGCTTGGTGCCGGCGCGGCCGCCGGAACGGTTGCGGGTGCGGCGGCTGTCGCGATCGGCGGCGGAGCGGCAGCCCTGGGCGGCTTACGCGTTGCGGCAGGCGGCTCAATGGCCGCCGTCCGCTCTGCAGCATCGCTCACTGGGGCGTCTTCTTCTGCGGGCACAGCAGCCCGCGCCCTGGCGGTGGACCAAGTCTCGAGTGCGAGCGCGAGCGGCACAGTGAGTGGCGGAGCCACTGCGGGGGCGGGTCGAGCAACCGCCTCGTCAGCACGCGGACACGCGAGGGAAGCCGCGCAAGTCGCCGCTCACACGTTGAAGGAAGGTGACAAGGGCGGGCATTCTTCGGGTCCGAAGCTGGGGGAGGAGTAAGTCATGGCAAGTCATCCCTTTCAGCGCGTGTCCGTTCGCTATGGCGAGACGCCGGAGCCGGTCACGCCCTATCAGAAGGCAGCCCAGGTCTGGGACGAGCGGGTCGGATCGGCCCGCGTGCAGGCGAGCAACTGGCGGCTGGCAGCGCTGGCGGCCATCGGCCTGTCCGGCGTGCTCGGATTGACGATCTTCACCCAGATCGCTCGCTCGGGTGTCACTCCCTACGTGGTCGAGGTCGATCGACTCGGCGAAGTCCGGGCAGTCGGGCCGGCGCTCGAAGCCTACCAGCCGTCAGACGCGCAGATCGCGCACTTCCTTGCGCGATTCATCGAGAACGTCCGCTCGCTGTCGATCGATCCGGTCATCGTCCGTGCGAACTGGCTGCGTGCCTACGACTTTGTCACCGACCGCGGCGCCCAGGCGCTGAACGACTACGCGCGGGAAGCCGATCCGTTCACAAAGATCGGCTCCAAGACGGTCACCGCCGAAGTCACGTCCGTGGTCCGTGCGTCCAGCGACAGCTTCGAGATCCGCTGGAAGGAGAACGCCTACGAGAACGGTGCGATCGCAAAGACAGAGCGCTTCACCGGTCTCGTCACCACCGTTCTCAAGCCGCCCACGGATGCCGAAACCCTGCGGAAGAATCCCCTCGGCCTCTATGTCCATTCCCTCAACTGGTCGCGCGACCTCATTGGAGACGCCAAATGAATTCCAAAGCCCTCACCAAGCTCGCGTCGGCCAGCGTCCTTGCCTTGTCGCTTGGGCTTGCCGGATGCGCCACCAAGCTCAATCTCGAAGCGCCCTATGATGAGATGACGTTCGAGAAGGCGCTTCCAGAGACCGATCCGCCGGCGCCGGTACAAGTCGTCGAGACTCCCAAGGTTCTGCCGTTGCCGGGCCAGTTGAAGCCCTTTCCGACAAAGGGCGCCAAGGAGGAAAAACTGCCGCCGGAGCAGGCGATCGCCAAGGCCAACAAGGCGGCGCGGATGGAGCCGACGCGCGCCGGATACATCAACGCCATCCAGGTCTACCCTTGGACGGAAGGTGCGCTCTACCGGCTCTATGCGAGCCCGGAGAAGGTCTCGACCATCGCGCTTCAGCCGGGCGAGGAACTGATCGACGTTTCCACCGGCGATACGGTTCGCTGGGTGGTCGGCGATACTTCGAGCGGGCAGGGCAACTCTCGGCGTGTGCACATCCTGGTCAAGCCGACGTTGCCGGATATTCAGACCAACCTCGTGGTCCTGACCGATCGGCGGGCCTACCACCTTGAGCTCGTCTCGACTAAGCAGACCTACATGGCGTCCATCTCATGGACGTATCCGACCGATACGCTCGTCGCGCTCCACAAGCAGAATGTCGCGGCCCAGGAAAGCGAGGAGCGGATCGCCGATCGCGGCGTCCGGCTCGACAGCCTGAACTTCCGCTATCGCATTGAAGGAGACGATCCGCCCTGGCGACCGGTGCGCGCCTTCGACGACGGCCGCAAGGTCTATATCCAGATGCCGTCCGGTCTGTCGCAAGGGGAGGCGCCGCCCTTGTTCGTTGCCGGAGCCGACGGCCGGCCGAACCTGGTCAACTATCGGGTCCGTGGATCCTACTACATCGTCGATCGGATGTTCGGCGCCGCCGAGCTTCGCCTTGGTGAAGATCCGCAGCGTATCGTCCGGATCATCCGCATCGACGCACGACCAGTGTCGCAGGTCTTCAGCACCGGGAGCGCCTCATGACGAGCTTGGACCAGGATCCGGAGCCGCTGGAACTACGAGCACGACCGCGGCCCGTTCGGCGCCTGAATAGACGCGCTCTCATGATCGGCTGCGCGGTCGCGGCATTGTTCGTTGGTGGAGCAATACTCATTGCGCTACGGCCGTACTCCTTCAAGCCGTCGGAGCGGACAGAGCTCTACAACACCGACCGCAAGCAGACCGCCGAGGGCTTGAGCAAGCTGCCGAAGTCCTATGAGGAGTTGCCGCCATCGACACCGCGGCTTGGGCCGCCATCGCCTGGGGACATCGGCCGGGCCTTTGTCGAGAGCGAGAAGAAGAGCGGCGTGGCAGCGGATGCGGGCTTCCGAACCAACCCAGAGGAAGACGCCGAACGGGCTGAGCGGATCCGACAAACCCGCATCGCTCAGCAGGCAAAAGAGTCAGGCTTGTTCTTCCGCCTGTCGGAGAAGCAGGACAAGCACAAGCAGGCGAGCAGCACCGAAGTACCGGCTGCTTCCCCATCCGCGTTCCGGCCTTCAACGCCCGATACCGGGCCATCCGCTGCGGAACTCGCGAAGACGGCGCAGGCCATGATCGACCGATCCAGCGAGATCATTCCATCATCGCAGGCACGAAAGCTGGCCTTCGTAGGAGCGAAAGCCGACACGGAAACCACCAATCCCCATGTGCTCAAACCAGCGCCATCCACCTATGCGGTGATGGCGGGATCGATAATTCCCGCGAGCCTCGTTACGGGACTGAATTCGGACTTGCCTGGCGCGACCATCGGTCAGGTCACTGAGGACGTCTATGACACGGTAACGGGTGAGCACCTCTTGATCCCCCAAGGGACGAGAATCGTGGGCAAGTACGACAGTGTCGTCGCTTTTGGCCAGAAGCGGGCGCTGGTCATCTGGACGCGGCTCATATTGCCGAACGGCAATTCGATCGTGATCGAGAATCTCCCGGCGACGGACGTTGCAGGCTATGCCGGGCTCGAGGACCAGGTGGACTTCCATACCTGGCAGTTGCTCAAGGGCGTGGCGTTGGCAACGTTGATCGGGGTGGGGACACAGCTGTCGATCGGCAACGACGAGAGCGATCTCGTCAAGGCGCTGCGGGAAAGCACCCAACAAACGACCAATCGTGCCGGACAGCGCCTGGTAGAGCGCGAGCTCGACGTGCAGCCGACGATCACGGTGCGGCCAGGATGGCCGCTGCGGGTGATTGTTTCGAAGGATCTGGTGCTGAAGCCGTACCAGGATGTTCAAACAGCGGCGAAGGGTAGGTGAGGGATGAAGCTTGCGAGGCTACCCGATCGAATGCCGGTGAAGATGAGCGTTGTACTCACGCCGGGTCTCGCACAGAGGCTGCGAGAGTATGCTGACTTCTACGCCGAGACCTACGGGACCAAGGAGGAAGTGGGTGAGCTGATTCCGTTCATGCTGGAGGCGTTTCTTGATGGCGACGCGGATTTTAAGAGAGGCAGCAAGAAAAGGCGCGGCGAATCGATAGACGTTGCATCCTAGCTAAGAAATCTGCGCCTTATATCGCCTTACGTCCGAGGAGTTGGATTGTGCGCTCAACAACTTCAACGGATTTGTAAAGGCGTCCGAGCAATGTTCTCAGCTCCGCTTCCGTCGCCTCTTCCTTGTCCAGGTTTTCATTGGTTAGGAACGCGTCCACCAGGCTGTCAATGGAGACGGTCGTCCTTAACAAGCAATCTGATGCCGCTCCAACGACGGCGGAGGCGATCTCTCCGTTGCTTAACAGGGTGATGTCCACGGAAGCATTCTCGAGAACCGCGCGTTCGATCACTTGGACCGGAATCTCGAGCGAGGCTATCACGCTTCCTGTTGATGCATCACGGTAACCAACGGTCGCAGTGTCTAGGCTGCATTCGGCGAAGGCGCCAAAAGTGAGGTTCACTTGTTCTATCGACATAGCTCGCTGGACTTGCACCAGAAATCGGCAGCTTAGTCGCTTTATGACTCATAGTCTATGGGCTGATGGTGCCTTTTCTCTCGATTTTCCTGCATGCGCTTGCAGGACCGAGTCGGTTTGAATATTCAGGATTTGCGCCGAGCAAAGAAACTCAGTCAGGAGGAGCTCGCCGACAGGAGCAAGGTCCATCAGACCTATCTAAGCGGCGTCGAAACGGGCAAGAGGAATCCCTCTCTGTTAGTACTTGATCGGATAGCTCGGGCTTTGGACGTCGACCCCGAGGAGCTAGTTCGTCGTCGTCGACGACGAACTAGCGGAGCCGCTGAATCTTAATCAGCGGGTCCCAGGTTCGAGCCCTGGCGCGCCCACCATCCTTAAGCGATGGCGGGATTTTTTTGGGTCTCGGCCTCTCAATCGGAGAACAAAACGCGCGTGGCACCGATTTGGCACCGCCGATTTCGCTACTGAAAAACTCCGATACCAGTCTATTACGCCTTAGCCGTCGACCTCTCCGGCGTAGCTCTCGCTCGCTACGACTTCGCAGCGGCCGACGATCAGGCTGCGGTACGCATCCCGCCTAACAGTGGCGACAAGACAAGGGCCTATGCGTAATCGCCGTTCGACTCGGCGCAATCCATTAGAATAAGCGCCTTGCCTTTGAGCAGTTGAGCTCAGCGAACATCTGCGCGCGTGTATTGTCGTTCGGCTTGCGCCAAAATATTCGCATTAGCCCTGTCAGACGGTCGAGAGTGCCGAAAACAGAAAGCCCAGGATAGCTTGGAGGGCTCTCGGCCTTGAAGGATATCGAGTCGTCAGAAACGGTGCCGATCTCGAATTCACCAACGGGAGTTGTGATGAATTGGTTCTCGAGGTCCACTACGGTAGCTTGCGGCGCAACTGCGCCTTCGATGTGCTTGGGGACATAGCTATGCATGACGCCGCTACACGTTAGATCGATCGTGGCAGCGCGTCCGGTGTTGCTGAGCAAGAGTAGGAGAACGATGGTAAGTGCGGTCTTCATTGGGGTGCTTCGGGTGTTTACTTCAGGCGGGATCGGTTTGGGTCATCAGGCCCGGTAACGCCATGGCTCGCGCCTGTGGCGGTGGGAGTGCCACTGGAGAACTGCAACATTTCCGCTTGCCGCTTCTTTTCCGCCTCGGACCGACGTTTGGTCTCGTCCCATATCGTTTTGTAGTCAGATAGCAGCGCAGCCTCGAACGCAGGTATTTGAGACTCGATGGCATCCCTGAGCGTTTGCCTCTCGTCGGGTCCAACCTTGTCTTTGTCGAGCGTTGGCCTTCTCTGACCCAAATGGAGTGTCTGATTGTGCACTAATCCGTACGCCTTTCCGGCATCACCAAAGGACGCTTTTTGAGCTGCGGGATCGCCTGTCGGCAGGAAGTCTGCCGCGGAGAAGCATTTTGGATCGAGCTGATTGTAGAAAAAGTCCATCAAGTTGCGTGCGTGGACGACGAAAGATTCCATAAGAGCGTTGGCTAGCATCTGCGATGAGATGGACTTTAGGCGGTCGTGAGTAAACCGCAGCATCTCGATTTCATAGTGGAGATGCTCCCTCATATAGTCCTTTTTGTCGTCGTCGATGGTTCTCACAGCTGCCCACGCTCGTTATCCCCAAGCAGCATCTTGCGCAGAATTCAACCCATGCTTCAATAGGCTGGCATGATCGCTTAAGTGCGTTCGAAAATGCTGGCTTCATTTCGAACCCTACAGCGGGAAAGCACGCGGGCTAAGTTAGAAGTAGGCGATGCAGCAATGCACCGCGGCTTCTTGCCCACGGAGCAGGACCTGAAGATCGCGTTAGGTGTCGAGGCGTGATGGCGCCTTTCTTCGGCTATGCAGATGACGCCAAAGGGATGAGTAAGCGCGTGCCGCCGCGCAAATAAGCTAAAAGGGGATGTCGTCGTCGAGTTCGGACTTAGGCGGTTCGATTCTGGGCTTCGGCGGCTCGATGGTCTTCGGTCCTTTTGGCGCCGACAGCTGCTTCTGTCGTTCGGTCTGCGCGCCCCAGAACACGCGGCCAACTGCGTCCAAAATCTCGACAATCTTGGAGCGCTCCGCCGCGTCTCCAACGAGGCCGGAAACTTCCATAGAAAGCGCAGCGAAGCGATCAAAGCGGGTTCTCGGCTGGTTGACCTCACTCTGGAGCTCGTTAAGCCGAGAAATGAGCTTCTCGCGCTTCCGATCCTCGATTTCGAGCTTGCCAAATATCTCGAGCACCTGATCAAGGTGGTGGTGGATTTTGCGCTTCGCGCTGTCATCAAACCGGACGGAATAGCCTTGCGCTCGCTGGCTGCGCCGGATCCGCAGCATCGTGACGTAGTGCGTCACGTCCTTATTGAAGTTTAGGTAGGTGTTGAAGTTTACGTTCTCAATGGAAGGGACTTCGCTCTTGAACTCGCCCTCGAGACCAAGTGCTCTGATCGCTCCAAGCACCTGGGCCATATAGTCCATATAGAAGACTTCAAGCCGGTCATCCTGGGTAGCCCCCTCTATCCGTCGATCGCATTGCCGGTGGAAATATTCTTCAAGCCTAAGGAAAGCTTCTTCAGGATCGTCTGACAGATCTTCGTACGGATCTAGGCCTGCTGCAAAATCGTTCATCTGCACCTACTCAGCGAGCTGGCGGGGGAAAGGCATACTGGGCGAGCGTCTGCTCCAAATCGGCGCGCACGTCCGCAGGCAGAAGATGGCCGTGGCTGCGCATCAGCGGCGGCAGATAGTCGCGAGCACATAACCCCGCATGCGCGATCTGGCCGTTCCGTTGCGATATTTGCAACAAGTCGACCATTTGGCGGTCGGTAGCACGGGCAAGATATGGAAGGATGAGCTGGAAGCGAGCCTCCGCGCTCCGGTAATTGCCGGAGCCGGCAATGAGCTGGCTCACCGCGCTTATAGCGAAGCCGACGTCGTGCGCCGCCAGTCCCGGAAGGATCTGCTCATACGTCGCTCTGCCGCCCTGCAGGAGCGTTGATTGAATATGGTTGATCGCACCCTGGGGTATAGAGCCGTCGAGCGAGAGCGGGATAATGGTCATACGCCTGAAGGCAGCTATCCCGGACTCCTGTTTGCACCAGATGGACGCGTAGTAGCGCTGGCTGAGTATCGGCACGAATAGATCGGCCAAGCCGACCTGTCGCAGTATCTCGTCCCGCCACTGCATCGAAACTTCGATGTGCTCGTGGGCCATGAAGGCCTGGATGCCGAGGGTTCCTAGGAGAGCCGCCACGCCGGCCGCGATCTCCCGTTCCTCCGTCTGGTAGCTCATAAAGGCCAGCACCCGGCGTCAGTCCTCTTCCCAGTTCGCAACGGTCAGGATCTTCGGGAGCTCGCCGAAGCGGTGCCAGAACGCGGCCGATATCTCGATCCGCATCGGGCGGTTTTCGTCGGTCCCGATATAGAAGTTGCGCTCGTCGCCGGAGATTGCAAGGTGCACCGGGCAGCCCGCATGCTTCGTCCAGCCCTTGAGGTTTGCGACGCTCATCGGGCCGAAGCCGCTCCGAATGGCATTCGCCTCCTCAAAGATGTTGGCTGCCGAGGAAATACCCTGAGAAAGTATCCGAGCTGCCTTGGCTTGCTCCCCGCTGGTCATGGCGCGGACGCGCTCCTGCACCTCGTCGCCGAAGTCGATCAGGCTGAGCCGTTTCGCGCAGCCGGTTGCCCGCGAAACGAGCCGGCAAGTCTTGGGGCTGAACATTGGAAAGCCGGGAAAATCAGCAAACTGCCGGACGTCGAGGAAAGTCTCGACCTCCTGCGCCCCGCCGCGCGTCCGCTTCATCCTGCGGCCTTCCACGTTGACGCTGAGGCTCCCCCGGCCGACATGCCGCCAAAGATCAATCCGCAGAACCTCGTTTATGCGTTGCTGGAGCGTCCCGTGCACTTGTTCGATGGCTTCGAGCACCGGGAGCGCGTTCTGGATCGCCTCGCGCGCCGGCACGTTCAGATGCAGGTTTTTCACCAGGTAGGCGATGGTGCGCCGCTCGGCTTCTTCGCGTTCGAACACTTCGACGGCTTCCCAGTGGCCTTCGGGATTGAGCGTCTGAAAGCACTCCGGCCCGATTAGGCGGATAACATGCTCGTCGGGAAACCAGGCGATCTTTCCCCGCCGTGAGTACTTCGGCGCCCGGGGCGAGCAGCACGGGCAGGGAGCATGGCGATCGGCGCCCTGATGGCTCTCCGGGAGATCGAACTCGCCGATGTAGACGATGCGGGAGCCGACGACGGGCTTGGAATGCGTGTGATGTCGCCAGGTATGCGGCTCGCCGGTCTTCTTGATGTGCTCCTTGATCTCACGGAGCACGGCCTGCGCGGCGTCACGGTTGCGGTAGAAAGGTTTCGAATCAAACAACTCGTCGGGGATATCCAAATGCAAGGACATTGCGAATCGCTCCTGAGTGATGTTCTGTCACGCGTGCGGTCCTCCCATTTTTTGTGCCGTGGTTCCGTTGCATATACCCTTTGGTTTTTGATTCGTAAGGATCAAGGGCGGTTTTCAGAGATATAACTCACACGTATCCCCTCGTTTATTGCTCCGTAGGGCCCTTGACGCGCGAATCACGCGCCGGCGGTGGGGATAACCGAGCCGCGGCGCGAATCAGGCCGGTACACTTAAGGTATGCCAAAAAGCATGAAGGCTTCCATTGGCCTCGTTTCGTTAGTGTCATTTGGCGCAAGCAGCCGAGCGCCCACTCTGTCTCGCGGCGGCCTGACGTGGATATTTCGAAGCGAACGGTCACGGCCAATGTCCATGGCCGAGCGTGCCGGTTCGCCTCCGATATCGTCATGATCTCGAAACTGAACGCGACTTCACGGGGAACTACAGTCCTGGCGGTATTGCAAGCGGGGCTCTAATCAGGACGAACGCGCGCCCGCTCGAGTTGGTTCAGCCAATCGGCGTCGATAGGTTGCCGAAGCTATCGATGCTCGAAAGCGTGGAAATGTTCCTGTGGATTCAAAAGCACGATCCCAGACGGACCGGCTATCGACATTTGACCGTCGAACCTCCCCAACCGCTCCCTTCAAATCAACGTGCTAACGTCACTTTGAACAATGGAGTTGGAGAAGCGCAAAAGCCTGCAATCGCGCAGTTTGGCGTAGTTTTTTTGTGAGCCTGTTTTCACTTGTTTCGCGTCGAGCGGGGGGCACCAGGTTTCTATGGCCTCGACTTAACTCGATCGAGTTCGGCATTCCATTGTACGTTTGCTAGTGGAGTGCTGCGGCGCATTGCAGCGTGCAGAAAGGTCGGCGTAGGCGTACCAAGGCCCGCCGAAAGCTCACGTCGTCTGAGGCTGCGGCATCCGGTGACGCCCGACCAACGCTACTTCGTCGTCCTTGGCCATCTCCGGCGGATGGCAGGCGCGAAGCACGGCGCTCTAGGAAAGGCTTACGATGAGTTGCTCGCGCCGGTGTTGCCATTGCTCTCGCGCCTCCTCGCTCCAGGCGCGTCCAACAGGTCCCTTGGTCGCAAGTCGAAATTGAAAATTCGCAAGCCACGCACGCATCGATCGCTAACTCCTGGGGCGCGCTGCCCAACTACGTTGTCTTCGCTCATCGTGCTCCCGTCAAGCGTAAGCGTAGCTGTGCGGCCGTTTTGATTGGTGCTTGACGTCTATTTTGAGCGCGTGGTGCGCCGGCGCGGCTTCCATGTTTCCGACAATGCGTTGACGGCGGTCTCAAGCGCGGCTCGATCGACGACGTTGGGATCGAACCGCTGCGGACCCCAGAGGCACATATTTTCATGTTCTGGATGGGTAGGGTCGCTGATGGCATCGAGGTATTCGGTATAGCCGGGCGCACCGCCGACGTCCTCCGGAGGACAACGACCGGCGGCTTCGAGCAGGAGGGGAAGTCCGCCTGTCGTCGTGTTGTCGAACCATTTTTCGAGCTTGATCACATGATCCCAGCTGTCGCCGAAGTCATAGAGATAATGGATCGTCTTGGCGCCGGTCTCTTGAACGATATCGCAGAGCCGAGCTTTGCTGGCATCCATGGGCTGGTGGCCGTAATCGTTGTGAGGATCAGGAATCCCCCAACGGACCTCACCAGCGAAGAACTCGAAGAGGTGGCTATTCGTCCAGCCAAACGCCTCCTGAAGCGTCAGATGCAGCCGATCAAGGCGCAGGGCGACCGGTACGACTAGGCGACGCATCACCTCCGGTTTCACGTCCTTGAGGGTCACCTTGATCCGGACAGCAGTCGTGTTGAGGCTCATGCCGCCAGCCTTCGATCGTGTGCATGCATCGTGTAGGCCGTTGCCCAAGGAAGCAGCTCGTCCAGTCGCGACGCAGGCCAGCCATTGACGAGCTTCGCGAGGACGTCGGCGAGCCAGTGCTCCGCACTGACGCTATTGAGCTTACATGTCTCGATTAACGAAGCTAATACAGCCCAACTCTCAGCGCCCTCGTCGCAACCAGCAAAAAGGGAGTTCTTGGCGTTGAGCTTGATCGGCCGCATCGCACGCTCCACCGCATTCGTATCCATTTCGATACGCCCGTCATCAAGGTAGAGCGTCAGGCCGTCCCAATGACGCAGCGCATAACGCAAAGCCTTCGCCGTGTCGCTCTTCTGTGCAAGGTGATCAAGCTTTGCCTCAAACCACTGCTTCAAGGCCGCGGCTAAGGGCCGGGCATGCGCTTGTCGGCCTGCGCGGCGCTCAGCATCAGATCGGCCACGTAGTACTTTCTCGATCGCGTAGAGTTGGGCGATGCGCTCGAGAGCCTCGCGAGCAACCGGAGCCGGTGCCGGAGAGGCCTCGCGCTCGATCTTCACAAACTGGCGTCGCAGATGCGACCAGCAGAAGGCAAGCGTCCCCGACAGTGCGTCCGAACGCGTCTCTCGGGTCATGGTCTTGTAAGCCTCATAGCCATCGCAATGGATGATGCCGCGATAGCCCGCAAGCAGCCGCAAGCCATGAACGGCTCCACGGCCCGGTGCATAGGCGTAAACCACGCCAGGCGGGTCAGGTCCGGCCCAAGGCCTGTCATCACGCGAGAGCGCCCAGAAGTAGCCGGTTTTGGTTCTGCCGCGCCCCGGATCCAACACCGGCGCCGGGGTCTCATCGACACAGAGCTTCGAGGAGGCGAGCAGAAGCTCTCGCAGACGATGCCACAAGGGCTTCAATTCCTGGGCGGCATAGCCGACCCAGAAGGCGAGCGTGGAACGGTCGATGGCGATACCGTGCGTCGCCAGCATCTGCGCCTGGCGATAGAGCGGCAAATGCCAATGATACTTGGCGTCGATCACTTGCGCGACGAGCCGCTCGGTGGGCAATCCACCCCTGATCAGTCGCTCGGGAGCGGCGTGCTGGAGGACGACACCGTGACAGGCGCGGCAGGCCAGTTTGGGCCGGCGGGTGACGATGACGCGATACTGCGCCGGAACGACGTCGAGCCTCTGACTCTCATCCCGACCAATCTCAAAGAGATCGCCTTTGCAGGACGGGCAACAGGTTGCAGCCGGCATCAGGGTTTCGACGATGCGCGGCAAATGCTCCGGCAGCTGACCACGGTTGCTCCTGCGCGCGGCAGTTCTCTTCTCGCAGTTTCTGAGATTGGCGCGATCTTCGGCTGCTTCGAGGGCCGCGACGGCCTCTTCGATGTCCTCCAGAACAAGCTGAAGCTGATCAGCGTCCAGCTTTTCCGAGGACCGACCGAACTGCGCATCCTTTGCAAGCTTGAGCAACCGCTCGAGCCTGGCGCAGCGATCCAGCAGAGCCGCGGCAAAGACACGCAACTCGGCTGGGTCGCTCGGCAGCTCATCGGGCAAATCACTCATCGGCCCGAGCTTGCCATGCTTCGCGCCCCGATGCAGCGACGATTTTATTTCCTACGCAAGTGCTTTCGGTTGCGGGATTCGAGGTGCGTGCATGCGTGTCCAATCCATGCCGGCCAGAAGCGCCGACAACTGCGCGGCATTCATGCGCATCATGCCGGCCACGATGGGAGGCCATTTGAAGCCACTGCTATCGAGCCGCTTCCAGTACATCACCAGGCCGGTGCCATCCCAGACGACAATCTTCACTCGATCGGCGCGCTTCGCACGGAAGACCACCGCCACACCCTTCATAGGGTCTTGGCCCAGCGTCTCCTTCGCCAAGAGCGCCAAGCCATCCGCACCCTTTCTGAAGTCCACAGGTTGGGTCGCAACGTAAATCGTGAGGCCCGCGGGTGGCGTCAGCATGAACGTGTCCGTCGCAGAGCCATGAACACGTCACTTAGCACCGCAAGGCCAGGCGTCCCCCGTACCTCTACCCGTGCACCCTGGAACTCGACCGTAACAACAGCTGCTTCCGCCGATACGGAAGGCTCCGCAGCCGCGGGTAGCGACGATTCCGACACCAAAGGCACAAACGATAAGGTATCCGCCGAAGCCGGCAGCACCAACTGGCCCAAACGCGCTCGACGCCGCCAGTCATGCACCTGCTGGGGCCGGCAGCCATGGCGGCGGGCGACATCTGTGACAATCGCGCCCGGCTCGAAGCTTTCCGCTGCAATCTGTGCCTTCAAATCATCCGGCCAGCGCTTTCGACCTGCGCCAGTATACACTTCGATACGCGGCGACGGTCGTCTTATGTCGTCCGAATGGTCGTCCATTGTGAGCACCCTTGCAGAAGATGACTCTTCTAACGGTGCTCCCAAGACCGCGCACAAACAATCTGAACGGCCGCGGCGCTACGCTTACCGTCAAGCTTCGTCCCACATCGCTGAAACTGAACTATCAGATCCCGAGCCGAGGAGCACCTTTGTTGCGCTTTGACGTGATCGCTCTTACGCGTTCCACAGGTCGTCCGGACCGAGGTAGAGGAGATCAAGCTGTCCACCCTGTGCCGCGACCGTAGCGCGCAAAAGCCCACGTCGAGCCTCATTCAGTGCATAAGGCAGCAGACCATGTGATAGCCCCTCGGGGGAAAGGACGAGAGGTTGGCCATTCCAGTGATGCAGGCAAACTGGTGATCCCGGAGGCGGTGGCGCCGTCGTCCAATTTACATTCGCCAGGTAGGTACGCTCCGCCCATGTGCGGTCGGCTCGTGGTGCGAATTCCTGCGCAAACTCAAGCCACAGGCTCCGTGTCTCCGGTGTTGGCCAATTTGGCTGGGCAGCAACAGCCGCGACCTCAGGCGACCGAAGCCAGTTCCTCAACGCCTGTCCACTGTCGAATGTCGCCCCCGTGTCGTTTACGGCTTTAATTGCGGCCAAGCGTGAGTTGAAGCCAGCCTGCATCAGGATCGAGGCTGAACGATTCATTGTGCCCGTTTCTACCGCGGACAGCGCTAGACCTAGCTCGTAATCCTCCAATGCAGCGACGGCACCGAGACCGCCGACAACGTCGCCATTTGCAGACGCTCGAACGCGCAATGCTTCCATCGCCCAAGGCAGGCGGTAGACGAGGCCGTCTTCTATGAATCGTAGACCGTCACCATCACCGTCGGCGACCAACGCCGCCAGCGGCTGCCCGAGAAGCCAGAGGCGCAGGATATCTCGCCAGTTGCCTGGCAACGGGTCTGGTGAGAAAGGATGGAAAGGGAAGACACGCACGGCAATTCCAGTGATTGCGGTGATGGCTGTGTCGCTGTCGCCAAGGAGGAGAGCGGCGTTCGCCTCAACAAGCAACTCATTGGCCTCCGCCGCAACGGCATCCAATGCTTGGCCCGCTGCCAAGCCAAGGCCGGCGAGGAAGTAACCCTTGCGCCTTACTGGAGTGGAATTGGCCCAGATATATCGACTACGGGTCAGCAAGGTCGATTTGAAAGCGACGCGAGCTTCGTTCGATGTCCTCAGAAGCCGCCGCTGCCACAGGGACGATTGCAAGATCGCGTCGAGTGTCGCCTCGATGTCGGCATCCGGAACATTTTCTTCCCCAATGAGGCTAAGGATCGCCGTGTCGAGCGTAGCCAGGTTCGTTTCCCATCGCTTCCGTGCGTCGTCCCTGTCTTTGGGCTTCTCACCAGGCACGTCCGGGAAGTTCCAGGCTGCTGCGTTGTTGACGACATACTCCGTCAGTTGATTGAGATCGCCACCAACAATTTTGTGCATGCGGAGCAGAAGCGCCATGAGCAATTGGATCAGGCCGCTCTCCATCTCCCGGGCGCCCGGGTCTCCAATCAGTTGGACCCATTCATTGTGCTTCTTGCTCCGTCGGTCTTCAAAGATCGGAAAAAGAACAAGGCCTTCGACGTCAATATAGGCTCGGCCGGCTCGACCGATGACATTCTTGAACTCTGAAACCTTGATCATCTCTCCATTGCGATAAAGTGAATGCATCACGACCGCGGTGGCCGACAGGTTCAGCCCTTGCGCGAGGGTCGGCGATGATATCGTCACTTTGAGGACGCCGTCGCGAAGGAGACGTTCGACTTCCTTTCGGTAGGCCGTGGGCAGAGCACCATGATGGAGTGCGACGCCGAGCCGGAGACATTTCAGGATAGCACTATCTGGACCTAGCCATTCTTCTCCCAGGGCAATCGCCGTCTGAAGCGCCGCAGGATTCACTGCAAGCAGCGACGGCAGGGCACCGCGTTCGTGCAAATCGACGATAACCTCGGCGTATGGCTCCACGCTCTTGCGTTGCGGGCAGTAAATGAGAACCGTTTGCCCGTCTTGGACCAAGCGCCATGCCGTTGCAAGGCAAAGCTCCCGTTGGTCGCAGGGGAAGATCTTTGTCCGCTTCCTCTTGGGTTTGATGAAAAGCTGCGGAATGAAGCCCGTAAAGAATCGCGGCACGAACGGACGTTCGTCGTCAACACGGAGATTGAGGCGTGCATTTGGACTGTTCCAGCCGACTTCTCCGAATCGGAGGCGCGTGGGACGCCAGTCGTTCTTGACAGGCCCGCCAGGCTGATCGCGGCGCAACCATGCAGAGAAATCTTCCAGCTGATCCCCATCAGGAAGAATTGCCGAGAGGCATACGATCCGGCGTTGATCGGCGTCCGAGCGACGAAGTAAGCGCTGAATCTGAACCTCGTAGCGAACTTCACGTTCACCTGGGCCGATCATGTGGCCTTCGTCGAAAATCAGCAGACCGACGTCGTCGAGCAATGAAGGATCATTACGCAGCGCGAAATCGATTTTTTCCGGCGTGGCGACCACGATGTCGCGTTCGCGGATGGCGTCCTCGTCGAACCCGGAGACGCCGATGCTCCCGTAAAGAGCCGAGATTGTCTTTCCGAGTGGCCCAAAGGTGCGTTGGAGGTTGGCTTCGGTCTGTGCTGAGAGAGCCCTTAGTGGCGTCACGAACATGATCCTCCGGCCGCCAGCGAGGCAGCGGAGAATGCACAGCTCCGCGACGCGGGTTTTCCCGGCGCTGGTCGGCAGTGAGACCACAAGATTATCGGTCTGATCGACGGCGCGAGCTGCGGCCTCGAACTGCGACGGCCATAGATCGATTTCAGCCCTTGATCGGCAGGCGAGTGACGCAATCAAAAGCGATCGCAAGCGCAGCCAGTCGGCTGCCCCGCCCCCCACGGGAACCAGTGGGACTCTCTCATGGAAGGTATTGGACCAGAGATCAGACAGAAGGTGGATAGCAACCCGGTGCGCCCACCATTGCGGGAGGAGGTTAAGTTCGGCACAGATGGAAAGGCTGTTTCGGAGCCGCGCGATTGCTTGCTCGACGAGAGCGCGCTCGCCGCGATCGAGTGCTAGAAGAAAAATTGCGATCGCGCCAAAAAAGTTGTCGATGAGAGCAATGTCCAACCCTTCCCAAAGGAAGTCGTGGCCGTTTCGATCTGGAGCTGCCTCATCGGCCAGTTCAACCCGTTCGAGAGCGAGCCGCTCTTGAAACAAGCCCGAGATCCGCGCGTCGGAGCCTTCACCGTCTAGGCGATAATTATGCACCCGGGCGCGGAGACCGTTGATATCCCGACGCATCAGCTGCGCAAGTGCGCGCTCAAGCGGCGAGAAGTTCTCTTCGTTGATGACGATGGCGAGCAGCGAGTACGCCCGGGCGGAGAGCTGTGCGAGATGATAGCTGGCCGCCGCCATGACAAAATGAAAGTCGCGATCCGTTTCGGCGCGGTCACCCTTGGCCATCACCGACTCAAGGGCTGTTGCCGCCTGCGCGAACGCGATCCGGGCCTGAGCAGCATCACCGCCCATCTCGAGCATGCGAAGGCCAAGACCGAGAAGACCGTAGGCGTAGCTGTGAAGATCGAAGCTGAGCTGCGACGAGAACTGAGGCGCGTCGGGTGGTAGAACACCGCCTCGCCATATCATCGCGCGAGCCTGTCCTTGCGCAATTAGCCTTCCGCGAAAGCCGGCTGAAGTTGCTTCGGTGATGGCGGCCGAGATGGCGTCAGGGTTGGTTGGCATCGACGATCACACGATCATAGACGGCGCCGACAAAGGCCGCATGGCCGTCGACGTGAAGACCGACACCCCACTGGTTAATTGGCCCAGGGTAGGCTTGGAGCGATTGCGTCAACAATGCCCGGGGCGAGTTGCCCGAGAACGTGAATAGCAAATGTTGCACACTGGCCAACGGAATGCCGTGACGCACCAGCGCATCATCGATTGCGTCCGCTAGCGGTTCGTTTGCAAGTTCGAGAAGGCGCGCTGATATGAACGACAGCGCATGCGATGAAGGCCGACCATTGTCCTTATCAAGGCCAGCCCGCGCCTCGGTGAGCGTCTGCGCGCGAAGGGAAGCTCGGCTTTTCGCCTCAGTCTTGAGGAAGCGAAGCCGTTGCGTTGCCTGATCGAGGACCATGCCAATGACGTCGTCACCGCGCATTGCCATGTTGCGGTGATCTTTCCATCGGAGACGCTTGATCGGCGCGCGATAGCCGCTATGGGCATCGATCCATTCGGTGGCGTAGATTTCCCCGAGATCGCCGGAGCGGATTTGCTTAGTTTGGGGCAACAATCCAGTCACTAGATCGGCGGCGCCTGGTTTGCCAAGGCGACGCAATGCGCGGGCGACGCGTTCTTCCGCCGCATAATGGCCAGGCACCACGGCAGCCGACAGCTGGACCCCCATTGGGCGGTCAGCAGCGCGACCGGTCTTTATGTGGAGGTGGTGGTTGCTGAGCGGAGTATCGGCACCGTCACACCAGTCGTTGAATTGCAGCATGCGTCGGGTAACCTGCCGACTAAGCGCGGCGAAGCATTCGCGGGATGTGGATGCGCTGATACCCATGCGTCTGCACTTGCTTACGAAGCTTGGGCGTATCGTTGACGCCGAACGCGATGGCCGCTTTTAGAGGACTTGCGAATGTCGCGTAGAACGTCCAGCGAGCGTCTTTGGGGAGGGGCGCGTTTTGACGTCGGTCCGTGATGACGACATCGCGGGGGTCCTTGGCATTGCGAAAGGCATGGAAGGTGATCCAGTCAGGCCGTCTGTAGCGCGCCGCCTTACTAAACGGCACCGACTGAACCTTCACGTCACTTTGGTCTAGGAGCCAGCCGCGTTGCTCAAGTATTTGCCTGACCATGTGGCCGACCATCTGTTTGACGCGGTCAATCAGAACGTCTTCCCGGAACTCCTCCAGAAGCTGTTCTTCAATGCCTTCGACTGCTGGCTTGCTGAGGCCGGAAGCGGTCTCTAGTCGATCGATGATGTCAGGGCGCGTCAGGAACGCCCAAATGCGCTGACCTATATTGGACTCCGACAGGGACGCAAATTTATCGGGATTATAGCGCATCATCACTGGGCTTCCTTGACCGGGCAAAAATGGCCGGTCATAAGTGGCTTGTCAAGGGGCGCTTGGGGCAGTCCGAGTACCTTGCCGCCAGTAGACAGCGAACTCGAGCAATCATTCCGACAAGAACAAATTCTGTAGTGGTCTCAACAAGCAAAAAGGCTGCAAATTGTCGGAATACCGGTTGAAAGCGCTACAGAAATTCGGAGACTTCCAAGCTGAATACGAGGGTTCGATTCCCTTCACCCGCTCCAAATTTTTCGAAGATTTTGCGAGAGGGGTCAGATTTCATTCTGACAAATCGGCTGCTTTACACGTTCTGATGCTCGCTTTCCGATCGACTGTTTCGCCACGCCGACCCGCCTGAAAATCCTGGGCATGGTCGCCCGGATCGTGTTCGCCGCCACGATGCTCGCGTTGCCGCCGCCAAAGAGCGCCGTAAGGCCTCGGTGTTGCGCCGTCCGGAAATTTTTCTAAACCTGGCCCAAGGATTCCGGCGTCTCGTTCGTCTCAATTCGTGAATGCCCGAAAAATCTCCTCTCGGCGCCCCGGCTTATGGGTGGAACTACTATGGTAAAGCGCATGCGGTCGCGGTCCAGGACGGGACTGCCCGGGGGACCGGGTAACGGTCCCAATTGTTTTGCTCAATCCTGTCGGCTTTGAGGAAAGGGCATGGGGGGCGCCATTCAGCTTATGACCGCAGGTGACTGAGCCGCCGGATGGCGGCGCCACGGATGACGACCTCGTCAGTCTGGCCACGCAGGGCAACCGTGCTGCATTCGAAGCCTTGTTGCGGCGTCACTACGACCTGATGCACCGGGTTGCGTGGCGCATGACCGGCTCCCAGACTGACGCGCAGGACATTTGCCAGGATGTCTGCTGCGCGCTGGTGGAACGGATCGCTTCGTTCAGGGGGGAGGCGAAGTTCACAACCTGGCTGGTCGGTATCGTGCGCAACGCCTGCCATGACCACCATCGGCGTCATTCGACGTTGACGCGGCTGAAAGGCCATCTCGCCGTTCTTGCCGAAATGGCGGCGCCGCCGGATGGCCGGGATCTCTTTCGTCGCAGCTGGCTCGCGAGCGAGCTGGCGCGGCTTTCGCCGCTGCTGCGGGAGACGGTCGTGCTTGTGGTCGGCGAAGGCATGACGCACGCGGAGGCGGCCACAGCCCTGGGCGTCTCCGAGTCGACCATCTCCGGGCGCATGCACGAGCTGAGGCGACAGGCGGGTCTCGCGAAGGACATCGGCGATGAGTACTGATCACGACATCATGCGTTTGCCCGACCCTCCGCCGCCTGCGCCGGACGCGCGTGCCGCTTCTGTGCAACAGGCGCTGCTGCGCTTCGATCAAAAAAGCGCCGAGGAAAAAAACGCCGACGACAGCCAAGGAATGCCGACCGACATCCGTCTCATCGAGCGAACCGCCGCGTCCTTGCGGCCGTCGCGCGAGAGGACCGTCATGAAGCGTACGCGATATCTCCTGGCTGCCAGCCTGGCCTGTATTGTTGCCGGATCGGGCGCCTATCTCCATCTCATGTGGTCGCCGCAGCCGCAGGATGTCGCTGCACCCGTCGAACAGAAGGTGGCAAGCAACGACGTCGCTCAAGCTCCTTCGACAGTGGAAGCAAAGAAGGAAAGCGAAAGCCACGCCCAGCCGCAAATGCAAATCCAAACCGCCAGTCAGGCCGGAAAGCCCAGCCAGGAAGGCGCCGCGCCTTCGGCTGCCGCGGCGCCGCCTCCCGCCAGGTCGCGCGTGGAAAATCTGATTGCCAGCCGGGACGCTCCGAAGGCGCCTCCCGCGACGGCGTTGAGGGCTCCCATGCAGGGGGCATCGTCAGAAATGTACGCTCTTAGAGGCCGGAACGATCACATGCTCTCGCGCGCGCCGTCTGCTCAACTGCTGGCGCAGGTCGAAGTCTTTCGGGACCAGCGCGAACGTGTTCCTGCTGCGTCCAAGCCTATCGGCCGCGACAAGTTTGCAAACGCGCCGGAAAACGCCTTCAAGGTCGCGCGCGACGCACTCGTCTCGACATTCTCTATTGATGTCGATACGGCGTCGTACGCGTTCGTCCGCGCACAGCTCAACCGCAACGTCCTGCCGCCGGCCACGTCCGTTCGGACCGAGGAGCTGATCAATTACTTTCCCTATGCCTATGAAGCCCCCGCATCGGCGAGCGAACCGTTCCGGGCCAACGTTGCCGTGTTTCCGAACCCCTGGGCGGAAGGCCGCAAGCTCATTCGCATTGGCGTCAAAGGTTATGCGCTGCAACAGACGAGCCGACCGCGCGCGAATCTCGTTTTCCTGATCGATACATCGGGCTCGATGGAGCCGCAGAACCGGTTGCCGCTCGTGAAGCAGTCGCTCGCCATGCTCGTTACCCAGCTGAAGCCCGAGGACCGCATCGCGATCGTGACCTATGCCGGAAATGCCGGCGCGGCGCTCGAGCCCACTTCCGTGTCCGAGAAAGCGAAAATCCTGGCGACGATCGATCGGCTCGAGGCGGGTGGCAGCACGGCGGGTGCCGAAGGCATCAGGCAAGCCTATGCGCTTGCAGAGCAGAACTTCGACGCCAGCGGCGTCAATCGGGTCATCCTCGCCACCGACGGCGACTTCAATGTCGGAATTACGAACAAGGATGAATTGAAAGGTTTCGTCGAGCGTCAACGCGAAAAGGGCATTTTCCTGTCCGTGCTCGGCGTTGGTGCCGGCAATTACAACGACGCGCTGGCGCAGACGCTGGCGCAGAACGGCAACGGCGTCGCCGCCTACATTGATACGATCAACGAGGCACGCAAGGTGCTGGTCGAAGAGGCAAGTTCGACGCTGTTTCCGATCGGCAAGGATGTGAAGATCCAGGTCGAGTTCAATCCGGCGACCGTCGCCGAATATCGCCTCATCGGCTACGAGACGCGACTTCTCAATCGCGACGATTTCTCAAATGACAAAGTCGATGCCGGCGACGTCGGCTCGGGGCAAACCGTGACGGCGCTCTACGACATCGTGCCTGTCAGCGGGCCTCGCGTGGTCGACGATCTTCGATACGGTGCGCAAGCCCCGGCGAGCGACTCACCGTCGCCGGCCGAATATGCCTTCGTCAAGATCCGCTACAAGCTGCCGCGATCCGATCAAAGCGTGCTGGTCAGCACCCCCGTCGATCGCGCATCGGAACATGGCCGCTTCGAGGACGCGCCACTCGATGCTCGCTTTGCAACCAGTGTTGCCGCGTTCGGCGAGATTCTACGTGGCGGAAAGCACACCGGCCGGTTCGGCTATGACGACGTGCTCCGTATCGCCTCGGCCGCGCGCGGCGACGATCCTTACGGCTATCGCTCCGAGTTCCTTCAGTTGGTGCGCGCGGCCAAAACTGCGAGCGCGATGCAGCCGCTGCGACCGTGATCACTCTTCGATTTAGGCCAGCGCGCCCATTCCGGCATCGACAGGAAGCGGAGCAAAGTTGCCTCCGCTTCCGGGCCTCCCAACGCGATGCGAAGCCATCAAGGCGGAAAATTTCGTGCCGCCACTGCTCGCTGGATGGTAGCGCTTAGGCGGTGTCAACGCCGTGTGCCACATCCAAACCAGAAAGCGGACGCGTGAATTGTCACCAAGAGACTCGCGCTCTCGGCTCACACGCGTCGATCCTCACGAGGGCGTGATGTAACTGATCGCCGACCGTCGCCGAATTCAGGACCAGGGGGCTTCTCAATCCGTCCCGCCCGTGGAATTTTGCGGCCATGAAATTTCGAGCTGTCATGTGCTGGTTTTTGGCGCTGGGGATTGCGATGGGGGTCTTCATTGGACCTGCTGCGCAATTGATGGCGGCTGCGCCTCCAGCCCTCACTGCGGCCATGACGGCGGCCGCGGCCGATAATGATGCCATGCAAATGGCGGACGGCATGCCTTGTTGCCCGAAGAAGCAGTCTCCCATTCGATTCGATTGCGACAAATGTGGCTTCTGTGGCTTCGCAAACTGCATGATCAAGCTCTCTGGGCCAAGGCAGGCGAGCACAATCGCTGAAATCCCGATCTTGATTGCCCGGATTGCGCCAGCTAGCGAGTTCGTACCGGCTGGGCTCGCCAAGTCACCGCCCGAACGTCCCCCTCGAACGAACATCTGACGGGCGCGCCAGCGCCTGATTGCTGACTGTGCGCCGATCGGCGCACACGCCGTCGCGCGCCGCTTTCGCCGTTCCGATTCCAACAAGGATGGTCCCGAGAGAGGCGCGCCCGCGATCATGCCCGCAGGAACGCTGGGCGATCGTGCGGCGGCAATCTTCTCCTCGCCCGAGGGAGATCGGGAAATTCATTGATCGCAAATGCTGAGTCCGTGGGTGTCCGATAGCCCGATGGCGAAACCACAGAACAACCGGCTGTGCCAACATGACTGCTCATGAAGCCGAACTGAAGACGCTGATGCTGGCGAGCCAGCGCGGCGATGCGGCCGCCTACCGTACGTTGCTCGCGAAGCTCGCGCCTCGTCTTCGCTCCTACTTCAAGCGCAGGATGATGGGGGCGGGACGCAGCGTCGAGGAGGCGGAAGACCTGGTCCAGGAGACGCTGCTGGCGATCCATCTCAAGCGCCACACCTATGACCCCGATGCACTATTCACGCCATGGCTTCATGCCATCGCGCGCTACAAGCTGATCGACCGCCTCCGCAGCAACAAGATGTCGCGGATGGACGTTCCGATCGACGATCATCAGGAACTGATGGCGGCGGACGACCACGCGTCGACCGAGGGGACGCACGACATGGCGAAACTTCTCGGCCGGCTGCCGCGGAAGACGCGCCAGGCGATCGAAGCCGTCAAGCTCGAAGGCAAGAGCGTTGCCGAAACCGCCGCGCGCTACGGCATGTCGGAATCGAACGTCAAGATCAGTATCCACCGCGGTCTGAAGGCGCTGGCTTCCTTCATCGGCAGGGACCGTGACGCGTGACTGACCTCCCGCCGCGGCGGTTGTTGCGGCGGCTCTTGTCATCGTCTTTCACTGCGGCGTGATCGTGTAACTGTCCGAACAAGAGCTCCGAACTCACTTGCAGGAGCGCGCATGTCGCGCCCTTCGAATGACAAAGGAGCAGACAATGTCGACGAAGTTCACGAAGCCCCTTCTTGCGATTTCATTTCTGGCATCGCTGGTGGCGATGTCGGCAACCGCAAATGCGGGCGCGACGATTTCCGACAAACGCTATTGGCCGATCGAGGTAGGTCCCAGTTCCTACCGTACCGTCGACACGCAACATGCGCCTCATGATGCGTTCGCTGCGATCGGCCGGACGGCTTCTCCTGCCGTCGCGTCGGCGCCCACCGAGGACAACTCTTGGCATTATGTCGGCGGACCGAAATCTTCCGTTCCGCCGTCGCGAGGTTTCTAGTGCGCGGCTACGGCCGGCCGGCACATCCGCCAGATGTGCCAGCCGGTCTCGACCACAAGACCGGCTGCACAGTTCATTTCGCGACATCCATCGATACCAATGATCCGACACTTGAAACGGCCGAATGTCATCTCGGTCATCGCCCATTGGGTCGCGGCCTGGGCGATGATCCTTGCCCTGTATTTCGGCTTGAGCGCCGTCTATGGAAACGGCCCGCGCCAGGAAGCATTCGCCGCGCACGCCTATGCCGGCCTCACCGTTCTAGGCCTCGTCGTTATCAGGCTCTTCCTGCGGACGTTACTGCCATGGCCGAAAGAGAAGAGCGGAGGCTCGCGCATTCCTTATCTGGTCGCGGAGGCAATGCATTGGACGCTCTATGCCTTGATGCTGCTGACGCCACTGACCGGCTGGATCGTCGCCTCGTCGATGGGATGCTGCATGACCGTTCCCGGGCTGCCGAATATTGACCGTCTCGGCTCCGGCCTTTCTGTCGGCCGCCCGATCAGCGCGATGACGGCCTACCATGTCCACGTCTTCTTTGTTTGGACGCTTCTTGCGCTGATCTTGCTCCATGTGATGGCGGCGCTTTTCCACCATTTCGTCCTTCGGGACCCCATTCTTGTCAGGATGGTTCCAGTCCTTGGGCGGCGCGCTGGATCGGTATCGGATTCATATGGGACCGCGAATTCTCAACCCGACCGGCTGAATGAGCCGGGAGCAGACGTCGTTGGAATGGAGGAACGCTGAGATGGAAGGCATGTCTGAAATGCACCATACGATGTCTCACATGGATCATGTGAGTTCGAACGGGATCGTCGAGCAAGCCCTGGGTCTTGCGGGCCGATTGTCTGCGCAGTTGCTGATCGTTCTCACATCCGCGCCGGTCCTGCATGTCCTGGCAGCCTTGGTGCTTCTTCTCGCGATCGCCGCACTTCTCCGGCTGCTTTTGGCAGGGCGATGGTCGCAAGCGTGATGGGGAATCCAGGATCAGTGTGCTGACATGATGATGAACTGCATGAATACGGGCACAGGTGCGCTGATGATCGGCGGCATTCGGCTCGCCGACGCAGCTCTTGTTATGACCGCTCTCCTTTTGGCGCTGCTGGCCGCCATTGCGGCCATTGCCGCCGTGCGGCTTTGCTTCGATGTCGCACGCCGCTTCGGCACTCGACCCTCCAGGTCGACGCCGGCTCCATCGTGAGGCCGCGTCTGGAGATTTTCGTTCTCCGTCTTCACCAGAGCGTGATGACGTAACTGGCGATCGAAAATCTCCGAACTCATCTGCAGACGGGCGCGTGAGGCGCCCTTCACCGACGAGGTTCGACCCGCGGGGATGAACGGCGGCAGCGGGATTGGCGAGCTAACCGGCGCAAGGCGGGCCCTGGGCTTTTGATCACGTCGGCCGCAGCCGGAAATCAAAGGAACATTTTCGATGGAAACCAAACAGCCAAAGCTCATGAGAAGCCGTACGGAAACAGCGATTGCGGTGCTCGTCGTCGTGGCGAGCGTTGCCGCCGGCTCTGCCGTGCTCGCGCAGAGCTCGTCCACGAAGCCCTCGGTACCGCCGGCCACGGACAAGCCGGCGGCCGCTGACGGGATGGGGATGGGCGCGGGTGGTAGCGGCATGATGGGCATGGGCTCGGATAGCAAGGGCATGATGTCGGGCATGCAGCAGATGAAATGCTGCGGCCAGGGCATGGGCCATGCCGATCATGGTGCGAGCGGGAAGCAGGACGAGAAGAAATAGCCGGCGCCGGTCGGAGGATATCGCCAGTTCAGGCGCGAGACGGCCTTCGGCGAAGACGTCGCCGATGGTCCACCTCAATACCCGCTGTCACGTCCGCGTGGTCACGTAACCGGAAAGCTCAGGAATTCCGAATTGGCCGGAATGGGCGGCGCAAAGTGCCCCAAGTGATAGATGGGCACGACGCCCGTCAGAGGTCGGCGCGCCAAGGAGAACGGAGCATGAAGACCGACGATCTTGTTGAGGCCTTGAGCGCGCGCATCGATCCCGTGGACTTCAGGGCCGTCGGTCGACGTATCGCCCTGGCGGTTGCTGCTGGATTGGTCCTTGCCGTGACCGCCATCCTGGCCGGGTTTGGCCCACGTACAGGCCTTTCCACGGTAGAGGCGTGGACATTCCTGGTTCTGAAGATCACCTTCGCTGCCGCCATCGTCGGCACTGCGGCAATCTACTTGGCCAGGCTGTCCCGTCCAGGCGGCGTCCTGAAGCACGGCGTGGCGGTCGTCGTCCTGCCGTTTCTGCTGATCGAGGCGCTGGCGCTCGTCAGCATCGGTTCGGCGCCGGTGTCGCACTGGGACCGAATGGCTGCGGGTGACGCGTGGTTGGAATGTCTGGTGTCGATCCCGATCATCGCCGTTGTGCCATTTGCGCTGACGATGTGGGCGGTGCGTCAGGCGGCACCGACCGACCTGCGCCGAGCAGGGGTGTTCGCTGGTCTCGTCGCTGGCGGCATCAGCGCAGTGGCCTACGCGCTTCACTGCACCGACGATTCGCTGCCCTTTGTCGCGCACTGGTATGCTGGAACGATCGTGGTGTGCACTCTGGCGGGGGCCGCGCTCGGGCCGCGGCTCCTGCGGTGGTGAGGTGTTGCGTCAATACCGGCGTCGAACTCGAAACCGCGACAAATGCGTGTCGGCGATATCAGTGTCGATAGCTCGCGTCCCGATGGAACGCCGCGCAAACTGCTCGACGTCAGCCGTCGCGAAAAGCTCTGCTGGCGCGCCGCGACCCCGCTTCACGATGGCTTGAGGCGCGCCTATGCGGCGTATCGGGCCGGCGCGCCGGTGGCGGCGCGAGAGTAGGAACCTTCACCGCAAGCAAGAGTTGGCCGGTCGGGCAGGGCGAAAAGCCACACGAGGCCGACCGTGCACCAAGCCGTGCGCGTGCGCTCCACCGCGCAAATCGCGGGTCATCCGGTTCATCCGATGCTGTCGCCATCGACAAGACCGGCGCACTGCTCTTCGCCGACGACAGTGGCAACGCCGTGTGGCGGGTGACGACGGCGCATCCGCAGGTCACGCAGCGCTAGATATCGAGGAGTTGCACCATGGGCCTTGCTCAATACGCGATCATCCCGGTCGAGGGCGAATGGGGCGTGCTGCACGACGGCAACGTCAACGGCAAATACGCCACCAAGGAATCCGCGTTCGAATCTGCGGTGGCTGCCGCCTCGCTGGCACTTCGCCAGGGGCATGAGGTTCACGTCAGCGTGCCCGGGCGCGAGCGGGGAGAGACCGCGCTTGGAAGCTAACTTCGGGTAACTTCGTCACCTCGGCCGCCCGCACCCCGCGGGCGATCGACGGCACGCGCTATTCGCGCGAACCTTCAATCCGCGTGATTGATTTCCCGTGACGGCCTGTCGAGCCGGTCCGCGCGCGTGACCGCCGGGCGGAGGCGCGCCCCCGCGCGAAAATAACATCATGTTAGGTTTATCGCATAACTGGGTAATTGTGTTAGCCCGGCGAAAGCCTATTGTCGCGACCAATCGGATACCCATCGGCAGTGACAAGCGCTCGCGGAAGTCGGCAGAGCGCCCGGAGAATGCTGCCCAATTTCTAGCGAAGCCCGACAACGGGACGTCAGCAAACCCAGTGGAGGAATTTTCTGCGATGACCACGACTCGCACGATCCGTCACATGAGTCAGTCCCGGAAGGCTGCTGCGAGCGGCTGGATCGGTTCGGCTCTCGAATATTATGACTTCTTCATCTACGCGACCGCCGCGTCGCTGATCTTCCCGCAAATCTTCTTCCCGTCGGAAAACCCCACCGTCGCCATCGTCGCATCGCTGGCGACCTACGGTGTGGGATATGTGGCCCGGCCGATCGGGGCTTTCGTTCTCGGACATTGGGGCGACACCCATGGCCGCAAGACCGTTCTCATCGTCTGCATGTTCCTGATGGGCATCTCGACGATGGCGGTGGGTTTTCTGCCGACCTATCAGCAGGTCGGCATCCTGGCGCCGATCCTGCTCGTCATCCTGCGCCTTGTGCAGGGATTTGCGGTGGCCGGTGAAATCTCCGGCGCGAGCTCGATGATCCTGGAGCATGCGCCGTTCGGCCGGCGCGGCTTCTATGCCAGTTTCGCCCTTCAGGGCGTGCAGGCCGGACAAATCCTCGCGGCAGCCGTGTTCCTGCCGCTGGCGGCCTATATGCCGACCGACGCATTCAATAGCTGGGGATGGCGGATTCCGTTCCTGCTCAGTTTCTTCGTCATTGTCGCAGGCTACATCATTCGTCGCGAAGTCGACGAAACCCCTGCCTTTGCGCAAGAGGGCGCACGGGGAGAAACGCCGCGGTCGCCCATTGTTCAGGCCATCAAGCTGAGCTGGCGCGACATGCTCAGGGTCATCTGCATGGCTCTGATGAACGTCATCCCGGTCGTTGCGACCATCTTCGGTGCGGCCTACGCGGTGCAGCCGGCCTATGGCATCGGTTTTGCCAAGGACGTCTATCTGTGGATCCCGGTCCTCGGAAATATGCTGGCCATATTCGTCATTCCCTTCGTCGGCAATCTCTCCGACAAGGTCGGTCGCAAGCCTCCGATCATCGTGGGCGCGCTGCTCTCAGGCTTGCTTGCCTTCGTCTATCTCTATGCCATCAGCATCAGGAATGTGCCGCTCGCGATCCTGGTGTCGCTGCTGATGTGGGGCGTCGTCTATCAGGGCTACAACGCGATCTTCCCGAGCTTCTACCCGGAGCTGTTTCCGACCCGCACGCGGGTGTCGGCGATGGCGATCTCGCAGAACATCGGAACGACCATCACCGCGTTGCTTCCGGCCCTGTTTGCGACCGTGGCGCCTCCCGGCTCGGACAATATCCCCTTGACGGTGGGAGCGATCGCCTTCGGTATCACTGTCATCGCGGCGCTGGCGGCCGTCACGGCCCGGGAGACCTATCGGGTCAGTATCGACGATCTCGGCAATCCCAAGGCCGTTCCGATGCCGCGGGCCGACTATGAGCGGCAGCGTGCGGAGGCGGCGAGCGGTGCGGCCGCAATTCCGACCTGAAGGGCACGCAACGGGCCTGCCGCTGCGATCGATGATGTTTGCAGCGGCAGGGCTCGATGCGTTACTTGAGTGCCTATTCGAACTCCGTGCGCGCGAGCGCGATCATCATGAGGTCAAGGGATGAACCCCGTTGTTGTTGCTGTCGCCATCACCGGCTCCGTTCCGCGCAAGAAGGACAATCCCGCGGTGCCGATCTTGCCGTCCGAGCAGATCGAGTCGACGCAGGAGGCCTTCGAGGCCGGCGCCACGCTTGCCCATATCCATGTTCGCAACGATGACGAGACGCCGTCCTCCGACCCCGCGCGCTTCGCGCAGGTGCAGGAGGGGATCAAAAAGCATTGTCCGGGGATGATCGTTCAGTTCTCGACCGGCGGGCGGGGCCGCGATCCCTCGGCGCGGGGATCATCGCTTTATCTGAAGCCGGACATGGCCTCGCTGTCGACAGGATCGGTGAACTTTCCGACGATTGTCTATGAGAACGGCGCCGCCCTGGTCGAGACTCTCGCGACCGGCATGAAGACAAATGGCATCCGCCCGGAAATCGAGATCTTCGATCTGTCGCATCTACACGGTGCGCGGCGTCTGATCGAGGCGGGGCTGATGGACTCACGTCCGCACGTGCAGTTCGTCATGGGCGTCAAGAATGCGATGCCGGCCGACGAGCATGTCCTCGACATCCTCCTGGGAGAGCTGAAGCGGCTGATCCCGACAGCGACGTGGACGGCGGCCGGGATCGGACGCCATCAGGCCGAGGTCATGGGCTGGGCGCTTGCGCGCGGCGCCGACGCGGTGCGCACCGGGCTCGAGGACAATATCAGGATCGACAAGACCCGCCTGGCCGCCAGCAATGCTGAGCTCGTGGCCATCGCCGGCGAGGCTGTCGCGCGCCACGGCCGGCGCGTCGCGACCGCGGCCGAGGCGCGATCCTTGCTCGGGCTCGCGGGGTAGGGGCTACTGCCTCCTGCTGACATGCTCCCGGCCGCCTTCTGCCATTCGGCGGCCGGCGTTCCGCTGCGCCAGGACTTCCGTTATCAAGACTCCCGCTATGACGTGTCTATGCGCACGCATGCAGCTGGGGCAGGCGACGATCGGAATGCGGTTCTTGAAATCTGACGGCAGGCTCATCGGGGTCCTGCTGGTGCTTGCAATCACCCAGCTCATTGGATGGGGCACGATCGGCCTTCCGCCGATCGTGGGCCGTGACCTCGCGGCCGATCTCGGCATGAGTCTGCCGATGGTGTTTGCGGGCACCTCGACGCTTTATGTCACCATGGGCCTGTGCGCGCCCTGGCTCGCCAGGGCTTTTGCGCGGCACGGCGCACGCAAGGTGATGATGGTGGGCACCGTCGTGGCCGTGCCGGGCTATGTCCTTCTGTATTTTGCGCACGAGCCGATGCTCTATTTCGTGGCCTGGGTCATCCTCGGCATGGGCGGCAGCGCCACGCTGTCGACCGGCGCCTATATCATGCTCAACGAGGTCGCTGGGCGACAGGCCAAGAGCGCGATTGGCGCGCTCATGCTGGTGACGGGACTGTCCGGCAGCATCTTCTGGCCGACCACCTCGTTCCTGAGCGGCCATTTCGGTTGGCGCGGCACGTGCCTCGTCTACGCCGCCATGCTGTTTCTCGTTTCGCTGCCGCTTTATGCTTTCGCAACTCCACGCCGGGCCCTCGCGAAGGAGGGGGGCACCGCTCCCGCAAGGCAAGCCAGCGCGCTGTCAATTCCGCGGAGCACGTTCGGCCTCGTCGTCGCCGCGATCACCGTCAATGCCTTCGTCACGTTCGGCCTGAGTGCCGTCTTCATCGAGTTGCTGCGCGCCGAGGGGCTGGCGCCGGCGCAGGCGATCGCCTTCGGCTCGATGCTCGGCGTGATCCAGGTCAGCGCCCGCGGGCTCGACTTCCTCGGCGGCGGGCGCTGGGACGGCATTACGACGGGGCTTGTCGCCGGCACGGCGCTGCCCGTGGCCATGCTGCTTCTGATGCTGAGCGAGGGGGCGACCTGGGCGGTCGCGGTCTTCATCCTGCTCTATGGCGCCGGCAGCGGTGCCATGGCGGTGGCGCGGGCGACGATACCGCTGGTGTTCTACGACCAGGCCGAGTTCGCCAAGGCGTCGTCGATGATCGCGCTGCCGCTCAATCTGGCCTCCGCGATCTCGCCGCCCGTTCTTGCCGGCCTGCTCACCCAGTTCGGCAGCCGCGGCGCGCTCGGTCTCACCTTCGTCTGCTCCTGCGCAGCGGTGCTGATCCTGGTTCTGCTCGGCCGCCGCCGACCGCAGGTGGCCGCGGCCGGTGTGGTGTGAGGTCGGCGGCACGTCGGTTGCCGCGAGTTGCCGGTCGCTTCCTATTCGTTTTCACCGAGTGTCGCCCGGCCGCCACAGCAAAAGCGGGGGGAACCCGCTAGAGTTGGAATCGTCAATCCCATGGGCTGGAATTTGCAATGAAACGCACGCTGATCTGCCTCGCCGCGCTGGCCTGCTCCGCCGTCGGTGCGGATGCTGCCGACTTGCCCGTTAAGGCAGTGCGCTCTGTCGCCGTGTCGCCCTTCGCATGGACTGGCTTCTATGCAGGTGTCCAAGGTGGTTACGCGTGGAGCCAGGATCGCACTGTCGAATTCTTCTTGGGCGGGCCTCCGACCGGCTTCACGCATGGGGTCCGCGCGGACGGCGGCTTCGGCGGTGTCCATGTGGGCTACAACCATCAATTGGACAGGCTCGTTGTTGGCCTTGAGGCCGATGTAGACGTGGGCCCGGTGAACGGCGGATTTAACATCCCGTTTTTCCGATACGACGCGCGCAAGGAGTGGGAGGCCTCCGTTCGCGGACGGCTCGGCTTTACACCGACTGAGCGCCTGCTGCTCTATGTGACGGGTGGCTTGGCGTTCACCGAGCTGAAGTACCGGTGGACGTCGACATTGGCAGTTCCCACGGTGGATGCCGACATTTCGAAGACCGGATGGACCGCAGGCGTCGGCGGAGAAGCGGCGCTGACCAATCGGGTTACGGCGCGCCTGGAATATCGCTATAGCGATTTCGGCACGTCCCGCTTCGACTGGCCCGACGTCGGGAGCTACGAGCAGCATCCTCGCTTCCAGTCCGTGCGCGGTGGAATCAGCGTCAGGTTCTAGCCGTCATCAGCGGCGCGGATCGCCGTGGCGGAGCGCCGGCGCAGGCGCGATAGCCGTGGCGCGGAAATTCGCCCGCCGCAGGGCCGCTCCTGCTGCCGGGCGATGGATAGCCGTATGCCCCGAACGCAGTGCTCAGAACTCCAAAATGGTGTATCCGCAGGGAGCGCGGCCAGGGCTTAAGGCCGCCGCGCCAATATCAGTTCCCGGAGGAAATCGACATGTCGGCCTTGCCGCTCTCAGGCATCAAGATCCTTGATCTCACCCGCGTGCTTGCCGGGCCCCTGTCGGCCCAGATGCTGGGTGATCTCGGCGCGGAGGTGATCAAGATCGAGCGGCCGGGCACCGGCGACGACGCGCGCGCCTTCGGCCCGCCTTATCTGACCGACCCCGAGGGCAAGGCGAACAACAACAATTCGTTCTATCTCTGCGCCAACCGCAACAAGAAGTCGGTCACCGTCAACATCGCCAAGCCCGAGGGGCAGGCGATCATCCGCGCGCTCGCCAAGGACGTCGACGTCTTCATGGAGAACTACAAGGTCGGCGATCTCAAGCGCTATGGCCTCGATTACGAGACGATCAAGGCGATCAACCCCGGCATCATCTATTGCTCGGTGACCGGCTTCGGCCAGACCGGCCCCTACGCCCCGCGCGCCGGCTACGACGCGATTCTGCAGGCGATGGGCGGCCTGATGAGCGTCACCGGCCATATCGACGGCGAGCCCGGCGAGGGGCCGATGAAGGTTGGCCCGTCGATCGTCGACTACATGACCGGCATGAACACCTCGATCGGAATTCTCTCGGCGCTGTACCATCGCGACGCCAATGACGGGCAGGGGCAGCACATCGACGTCTGCCTGTTCGACACCGTCATCGCATCGCTGTCGCACTGGCTGCAGATCTACCTCGTCAACGGCAAGATGCCGCCGCGCCGCGGCACCTGGGGCAATGGCGGCATGCCGGCCGGCGTATTCCGCTGCACCGACGGCGAGCTGATGCTGGTGGTCGGCAATGACGGCCAGTTCCAGCGCACCTGCGCCGTGCTCGGCGAGCCCGAGCTTGCGAACGACAAGCGCTTCGTCAAGAACAACGACCGCGTCGTGCACGGCAAGGAAATCATGGCGATCTTTGCCGGCCTGTTCCTGAAGCAGCCGGTGGCCTACTGGCTGGACAAGCTGGAGGAGGCCGGCGTGCCGTCAGGCCCGATCAACAATTTCGAGCAGGTGTTTTCCGATCCGCACGTCCAGTCGCGCGGCATGCGGGTGAAGGTGGATCATCCGTTCGAGCCCGATCTCTCGCTGATCCGCAACGCGCTGACCCTCTCGGAGACCCCGATCGAGACTTATCGTGCCCCGCCGCTGCTGGGCGAGCACACCCAGGAGGTGCTCGGCGGCAAGCTCGGCTATGATGCCGGCAAAATCGAGCAGCTGAAGCAGCAGGGGATCATCTAGCTTCGCTTCCTGATCCTCCCAGGGGCGTGCTGGCGAAGACCAATGCGGTGCTGGCGCGCATGCGACAGCGATCCTGACCAGCCTGGGAGCGACGGTTGCGCGATGCCAGGCCTTGCCCGAGGCTTGCGTGCAATCCCCAGATGAACCCGGTCCGTACTCGCACAGGCTTCCGCTTTGCGCGCGACTCTGATGCGATCATCCCGACGCAAGTCCGGGAGGGAACGCATGTCCTACACGATCGGGTTTCAGGCCAAGGACCAGAAGGCAATTCTGGCAACCGAGGCAGCAACGGCCAATCAGGCCGTCGCCATCATCGCCGCGCTGCGGCAAAGCGCCGACGAAATAAAGTTCATCCGTTCGCCCCAGGAAGGCGAGATGGGTATCGAGATGCTGCTGCTGCTCGCCAAGGAAGAGGCCGAGGAGATGCCGCAGCGGGTGTAAGGCACGATCCGGAAAAGCGCGCAGCGGTTTTCCCTCGCGACAAACGCGGAACGCGTTTGCGCGGAGATCATGCTCAAACAACACTAGAGCGCGATCTGATCGCGCTTTAGGCCCGCAACCACACTTCGAGCTTTAGCGAAGCATGCCGGCTGCAGAATAATGTAGCAAGGCGCCAGTCTCGCTCGAACCGAAGGTGGCCGCCGATGAAACGCGAAGCGCTCCGCGTCGAACCGATCTCGTCCTTTCTCGACCGCGTCAAGGCGCCGACCTCGCCGGTCACGCGCGCCGGCAACATGATCTTCGTCGCCGGCCTGCCGCCGTTCGACCCCGAGACGGGCGAGATCGGGGGGATGCCAATCGCGCGGCAGAGCGAGATCATCATGGAGCAGATGAAGCTCTGCCTCGAGACGGCAGGCGCCTCGCTCGACAATGTCATGAAGTGCAACGTCTACTGCACCTCGACCAAACACTTCGCCGTCTTCAACGCGATCTATGCGCGCTATTTCCCGATCGATCCGCCGGCGCGCATCTTCGTCTGCACCCCGGAATGGTTCGGCCCCTTCGACGTCGAGATCGACTGCATCGCGATGATGTGAGGGGGATTTCCGCGGCCCATCCTTCGAGACGCCCGCTTGAGGCGGGCTCCTCAGGATGAGGACGGAGCGCGCGGCATAGATTCAACGGGCAACAATGCCGATTAGCCTCATCCTGAGGAGACCGCAAAGCGGTCGTCTCGAAGGACGAGGCGTGCACGAGAATCGATCGAGCTCATTCGTCAGCGCGCGTCTCGCGCGAGTAGGCGCGCGGGCGCCTTCGTCTCGGTCCGCCCCGCCGTCAGCGCCATCGTCGCGACGCTGACGACGCGCGCGACGACGTCCTCGACATCGTCGAGATCGCATTTGCCTTCCGACAGCTTCGTCAACCGCTCGCTCTCGCGGATGGTGTGGTGCGCCATGGCGAGCGCGAAGTTCAGGCCCCAATAGATATCGACGTCGCTGCGGTCGGGCAGGGACCGTCGCATGGCGCCCGCGAATTTCCGCAAATGGTCGATCTCGCGGTTCTTGATGCGGCGGATTGGTGGCACGGATTCGATCGAGGCGCGGATCATGAAGCGCGCCGCGGTGGAGCGCTGGTTCTCCGGACCCAGGCAGCCGCGCAAGGTCGGGCCGACGAGGGCGCGCAAGATCACCTCGATCGGCGCGCGACCGCCGCCTTGCTCTTCCGCGGCCTTCAATTCGCGCAGGCGTTCGCGGTTGGTGGCGATCGAGCGCGAGACGAACAGCTCTGCGATCAATTCGTCCTTCGAGCCGAAATGATAATTCACCGCCGCGAGGTTGACGTTGGCCTCGGCGACGATGTCGCGCAGCGTCACGTCGCCAAAGCCGCGATCGGCATAAAGCCGTTCGGCGGCGGCGAGAATGGCAGACCTCGTATGATCGCTGGCCATGGATGCCCCTCGGGGAGGGAGTTGCAATTCAAACACTTGTATGAAACTATCGTTTGAAGGCCGGAGAAAGTCAATCCGCAATCGAGACTCGTTCGCAACGCGCGAGCCGGTTCCGAGGCGTCCGCAAGCATTCGCGCTTGCGGGGCGCGTGCGGCGGGAGGACAGTCCGGCGCAAAACAGGTTTGCAAAGAGAGACCGAGGAGCGTCCCATGGATTTCGATCTGTCCCCCAAGCAGAAGGAATGGCTCGACCGCGTGCAGTCGTTCATGACCAAGCACGTGCGTCCGGCGGTGCCGATCTATAACGAGCAGGACCACAGCGGCGAGCGCTGGAAGGTGATCCCGGTTCTGGAGGACCTCAAGAAGAAGGCGAAGGCCGAAGGCCTCTGGAACATGTTCATGCCGCCGAACGAGCATGAGGACGACGAATTCCGCGGCGCGGGATTGACCAATCTCGAATACGCGCTGCTGTCGGAGCAGATGGGCCACATCTCCTGGGCTTCGGAAGTGTTCAACTGTTCGGCGCCCGACACCGGCAACATGGAAGTGTTCATGCGCTACGGCTCCAAGGAGCAGAAGCGCAAATGGCTGCGTCCGCTGATGGACGGCGAAATCCGCTCGGCGTTCCTGATGACGGAACCGGCGGTCGCCTCGTCCGACGCCACCAACATCGAGACCAGCATCGAGAAGGATGGCGATCACTACGTCATCAACGGTCGCAAATGGTGGTCGTCCGGTGTCGGAGATCCCCGCTGCAAGATCGCGATCCTGATGGGCAAGACCGATTTCAAGGCGGCCAAGCATCAGCAGCAGTCGCAGATCCTGGTTCCGCTCGACACTCCCGGCATCAAGGTCGAGAAGATGCTGCCGGTGTTCGGCTTCGACGATGCGCCGCACGGCCACGCCCAGGTGCTGCTCGAGAACGTGCGCGTGCCGAAGGAGAACATCCTGCTCGGCGAAGGCCGCGGCTTCGAGATCGCGCAGGGCCGCCTCGGTCCCGGCCGCATCCATCACTGCATGCGCACCATCGGCAAGGCCGAGGAGGCGCTGGAGAAGATGGTGAAGCGTCTGATGTCGCGCACCGCCTTCGGCAAGAAGATCGTCGAGCACAGCGTGTGGGAGCAGCGCATCGGCGAGGCCCGCACCAACATCGAGATGACGCGTCTTCTCTGCCTCAAGGCCGCTGACATGATGGACAAGGTCGGCAACAAGACCGCGCAGGCCGAGATCGCCATGATCAAGGTCGCAGCCCCCAACATGGCGCTGAAGATCATCGACGAGGCGATCCAGGCCTTTGGCGGCGCGGGCGTGTCGGACGAGGCGGGGCTTGCCAAGGACTACGCCGGCATCCGCACGCTGCGGCTCGCCGACGGTCCGGACGAGGTGCACAATCGCGCCATTGCAAGGCTCGAAGTTCGGAAGTATGCCAATTCTCCCAAGCATTAAGAGGGAGAGCCCTGCGGCGCTCCCGACTTGAAAAAGACGACAGGGCTGATCCGCATTCGGTGACCGCTTGACGCAAGTGCGTCAGCGGTTACCGATTAGGATCATGTTCGGACTGAAGAGGGAGCGTCATCGTGGCTGACGGCGTCAGGAAAGACGAAGAATTCTCGGGCACCAAGCCGGTCGAGGAGCGTCATCGCTTCGACGAGATGCGGCTCGAAGCCTGGATGCGCGACAACGTCGAAGGCTATGAGGGCCCGCTGGTCGTCCTCCAGTTCAAGGGCGGCCAGTCCAATCCGACCTACCGGCTCAACACGCCGAACCGCTCATATGTGATGCGCCGAAAGCCGTTCGGCAAATTGCTGCCGTCGGCGCACGCGGTCGATCGCGAATATCGCGTCATCGCAGCCCTTGGAAAGCAGGGTTTTCCGGTGGCGCGCGCCTACGCGCTGTGCCAGGACGACAGCATCATCGGCGCGGCCTTCTACATCATGTCGATGGAGGACGGCCGGGTGTTCTGGGATCCGACGCTGCCGAGCCAGACGCCGGAGGACCGCCGCAAGATATTCACCAGCAAGATCGAGACGCTGGCAAAACTCCACATGTACGATCCCGTAGCGATCGGCCTCGGCGAGTTCGGCAAGCCCGGCAACTATTTTGCGCGGCAGATCGACCGCTGGACCAAACAGTACCGGGCGTCCGAGACGCAGCACATTCCGGAGTTCGAGAAGGTCGCCGAATGGCTGCCCAAGACCGTGCCGGAGCAGGCGCGCGTCTCGATCGTCCACGGCGACTATCGCCTCGACAACATGATTTTCCACGCGACGGAACCGCGCGTGCAGGCCGTGCTCGATTGGGAGCTGTCGACGCTCGGCGATCCCATGGCCGACTTCACCTATCTCCTGATGCAGTGGATCATGCCGGGCCTGGACGGCGCCGACCTCAAGGCGCTCAACATCCCGAGCGTGGAGGAGGCCGCGCAGATCTATTGCAACGTCACCAAGATGACGGTGCCCGATCTCAACTGGTATTTTGCTTACAACCTGTTCCGCCTCGCCGGCATCACCCAAGGCATCGCCGGCCGCGTTCGCGACGGCACCGCGGCCAATGCCAAGGCGCTGGAGTCAGCCAAGCGCACCGTGCCGCTGTCGAAGGCGTCGTGGGAGTACGCGCAGAAGGCGGGCGCGGTTTAGACCCACAAAGGCGCGGCTGATGGCCGCGCCTTTTCGCTTTGTGGTTCGCCGTCTCCACACTTTCGGTGTCATTGCCCGCGAAAGCGGGCAATCCAGTATCCCAGAGACAGCGCGTGGACGCAGAGGAGCCGCGGCGTACTGGATGCGCCGGTCAAGCCGGGGCATGACACCGCTGTCGTAGCGACATCAGTGAAAGAACGGCCAGCCACATGATCGATCACGCCACCCTCATCACCTACATCCTCGTCGTACTCGGTTTTGTCTTCATTCCCGGGCCTGCGACGCTGCTCACCATGGCACGGGCGGTTAGCTCGGGAACGAAGGTCGGCATCGCGACCGGTGCGGGGATTGCGGCCGGTGATTTGATCCACACTTCGATGGCGATCGTCGGCTTATCGGCGATCATCGCGACCTCCGCGCTGATGTTCAGCATCGTCAAATATGCGGGCGCGGCGTTCCTGATCTATCTCGGCATTCGCGCGATGCTCGACAAGGCGCCGGTCGAGCTGAACGGCGGCGCGCCCGCGATCGGCGCGGGCCGGGCCTTCCGGCAGGCCGTGCTGACCGAAGTGCTCAATCCCAAGACCGCGCTGTTCTTCCTTGCGTTCCTGCCGCAATTCGTGAGGCCGGAGCACGGTTCGATCGCACTTCAGCTTGCGATCCTCGGCATCGTCTTCGTGCTGCTGGGTCTCGTCAGCACCGTGGTGTTCGCCGTCGGGGCCGGTCGTCTGGGCAATCTCCTGCGCCGCCATCCGGCCGTGGTGAAATGGCAGGGCAAGGTGGTCGGGACCATCTACTGCGCTGTCGGCGTGCGGCTGGCGTTGCAGGAGCGATGAGGAACGCGTGCTCCCGTAGCCCGGGTGAGCGCAGCGACACCCGGGACGGCGGTCCCGCATGTTGCTAACGCTCATGCGGGCTACGCTCTGAACGGTTGCGGCGATGAACGCCATCAATGTCGACATCCTGCGCTCGCTGTTCATGCCGTTCTTCTTCGACACGACGGCGTCGAGCGCCGCTCTGATGGTGATTGGCCTGCTACCGGGCGCGAATGGTGAACCTCGGTCCGATGTAGTAGCCGCCGTATCCGCGATCGTAATAGCCGGGACCGGCGTAGTAGTTGTAGCCCCTGCCGGGGAAGTAGCTGGGGTCGTCAAAGTAGCGCAGGACATAGCGTCCCCGGGTCCGCCAGCAGCGTCCATAATACTCGTTGCAGATCAGACCGACTTGGTCGACGTCGGAGATTTCGGCAGAGCCGATCGTCGTTGCGTTGAGCGGCGCGGCGGGAGCGGCGGCCGCAACCAGCGCGGCCCCGAGTGCGCCCAGTGCGATGGCCTTCATGGAGTTCTCCCTTCGGTTAGGCGAGAGTCTGGAGCCTAGCAGAAGGGAGCCTTGCCTGTCGGGCAAATCAGCTCCCGCAGGGTGGGCAAAGGCGCATCATTGTCCGCCATTTGCACGGCGCAACAGAAGTGGCGGGTTACGCTGCGCTAAGCTAACCCACCCTACGGGTCAGCCCTTCACACAATGCGCGATCAACCTTTCCACGAAGCCTGCGCATTTCTCCAGCTCCGCCATCGCCACGAACTCGTCGGGCGTATGCGCTTGCGCGATCGCGCCGGGGCCGATCACCACCGACGGGATATCCGCCATGCTGGCGAACAGGCTCGCCTCGGTGCCGAAGGCGACCTTGGCGTGGTCGTTGCGGCCGGCGAGGCTTTTTGCCAGTGTGACGATGGCGGCGTCGGCCGCCGTGTCGAGCGCGGGATAATCAAGGATCTCCTCGAAATCGATGCCGCACTCCGGATGTCTCGCCTTCATCTCCGGCTCGAGCTCGGCCTTGGCCCAGGCGACGATCGCATCCGTCACCTCGCGCGACTCGGTGATGCCGATGCCGCGGCATTCGAAATCCACAGTGCAGGTATCGGGCACGATGTTCAGCGCGGCGCCGCCATGCACGATGCTGGTGAGCAGCGTCGTATGCGGAACGTCGTAGAGGCTGTCATTCGATCGCGCGGCCGCAAGCTTCACGGCACGGCGACGGATTTCGGTGATCAGCTCGGCCGCGTATTCGATCGCGTTGACGCCGTCGGGCGCGATCGAGGAGTGGCGGGCGAGACCACGGAATGTCGCGCGCACGCCGTGCTTGCCCTTGTGGCCGATGATGACCTTCATCTCGGTCGGCTCGCCGATGAAGGCGCCGAGCGGTTTGATCTTCTTCTTCGCGACCTCGCGCAGCATCGGCCGCACGCCGACGCAGCCGATCTCCTCGTCATAGGAGATGGCGAGATGGATCGGCGTCGTCAGCTTCGCTTCCAGCATCTCCGGCACCATGGCGAGGCACACCGCGACAAAACCCTTCATGTCGGTGGTGCCGCGGCCATAGAGCTTGCCGTCGCGCTCGACCAGCTTGAACGGATCATGGCTCCAGTCCTGGCCCACGACCGGCACGACGTCGGTGTGGCCCGACAGCACGAGGCCTGGACGGTCCTCCGGTCCGATGGTGACCCAGAGCGAGGCCTTCTGGCCGGTGTCGTCGACGATGCGCTCGCCCTTGACACCGAGGAAAGCAAGATAGCTCTCGATATGGGCAATCAAGGGCAGATTGGTGCGGTCGCTGACGGTGTCGAAGCCGACGAGGTCGGCGAGGAGGTTGCGAATGCGATCGGGTCGTGAACTCGGGAAAATCGGGTTGGGCATTGTCTCGTTCATGAGATGGAGGATGGCTTCGCCGCCTGCACGAAACATACCAACGGAGTGGCGGTTCGGGCAAATCGGATCGCGAAGGGTGCTTTCGCTGAACCTCAGCCGAGCGCGGAGAGATCTTTCGGCAGCATTCGCTTGAACAACTCGAGCGTACGCCGCGCCTCCGCCGGCGGCAAGGCGATGGCGTGACGAACCGCGGCGGCGATCTGGATCATCGCCAGTTGCGAGAAGGAGGTGAGGGCGGCGGCGGGCTGTTTCGGCGCGACGCGCTTGAGCGCCTCGCGCAAGAGGCCGGCGAGAAAGGCCACATCCTCCTCGTCGATCTTCTGCAAGCTTCGGTCGGCCTGCGTCGCCTGCCAGATGTGATGCATCACAGGATGCTCGCGGAACATCTGGTCATAGCCGTCGGTGATGCGGCACAGCGCCGCGTGCAGGTCGGACAGCTTCTTCATCTCGGCGAGGTCGCGCTGGACGCATTCGCGGCCGATGACATTGCATCGCTCGGCAAGCGTCCCGATCACCGTGCTCTTGTCCGGAAAATATTGATAGAGCGAGCCGAACGCGATGCCGGTGCGCTCGACGATGTCGCTCATCCGGAAGGCATCGCTGCCTTTCTCGGTGAGGATCTCGGCCGCAGCCGTCAGGATGCGATCGAAACGCTCCCGGCTTCGCTCCTGCGTCGGCACCAGCGGCGTGCGTCGCGCGGCCGCGTGCGTCGTCTTGTCCGTCCTGCTTTTCCGTTCCGGCATCCCGATTCCCGCCATCCGCGCTTGACGTCACAAATAAGAGAGTTTATCGCATTTATCAAATGCGAGAGTTTATCGTATTATAGGGAGCTGCGGCATGTGGCAGGGTTTCACGACCGGATTGCTCTGGTTTTCGGCGATCGGCTGCGGCCTCATGGCCGGAATCTATTTCGCCTTCTCGACCTTCATCATGACCGCGCTCGGCCGGCTCGACCAGGCCGCCGGCATCGCGGCGATGAACGCGATCAATGTCGACATCGTGCGCTCGTTGTTCATGCCGCTGTTTCTCGGCACGACGGTGGCAGGCGCGGCGCTGGTGGTGATGGGTACGTTGCGCGCCAGCGAGCCGGGGGCAGTGGGCATGATCGCCGGCGGCGGCCTCTATGTCATCGGCATGTTCGTGGTGACGATGGTGTTCAACGTCCCGCTCAACAACGCGCTCGCCGCGTTGCAGCCGTCCGCGCCGGAGGCTGGCGCGGTGTGGGCGGCGTATCTGAAGGACTGGACGTTCTGGAACCACGTGCGGACGGTTGCGTCGGTGGTCGCGAGCGGGTTGTTTGTCGCAGCGCTGGCTTCGTAGGCCAAATCGGCATCGTAGCCCGGATGGAGCGAAGCGAAATCCGGGGCCACAATGTCCGGGGGGCGCAAACCCCGGATTACGCTTCGCTCCATCCGGGCTACAAGATCTCCAGTCTACAAGACCTTGCGTTGCCCGTCGGGCAAAACACTCAAACTCTCGGTCAATGTGTACTCGCGAAAATATGCCGCTTTACCGAAATTCGGAAACGGCGTATCTGTCGCCGCAACCCGGCCCAAGGAAGAGGGGCGTATCGCGATCGTCACGAACGCGGGCCGGGCGGCGGTGGACGCAGGTCACATCGGCACGAAAAGCTTCGCAGGGCGGGCGACCGTGAGCGAAGACCTCGCGCCAACGACAGATGTGATCGGCGTACGGCCAAATCGTGTCGTCCTGGCGCCCGGGGTCTGTGCGCCAAGTCTTGCGGTGATGTGGCAGCCCGACCGGGCATGCGCATCAGTCATCCGCAACGGCGACGGGGGCAATAGTGCATCGCTCCCCGGGGAGAGCACGACATAAGCCGTTCCAACCACTGCGCAGGGAAGGCCGGGATGCTCCGGTTGCCCTGTTACCGGCTGTGCATTGTAGCGCAAACTACTCATGGCATAGCGGACAATGGGAGCCAGCCGGCTCCCGGTCTTCCCTGCGCCCTCTTTCAATGGGGGTGAGGCATTGCCGCAAAGCTCGGGCGAAACGCGCCGCGAGGATGCGAAGGTGTGTCTGCGATGAAGATGCGAATGATGAAGCGGCCGTGTCACCCCACACTCCGTCATTGCGAGGAGCTCTTGCGACGAAGCAATCCAGACTGCCTCCGCGGAGGGATTCTGGATTGCTTCGCTGCGCTCGCAATGACGATGTTCATGCAGGTGCGAGGCACAAGCTCACTCTCGTGCCCCGGACGCAGCGCAGCACGAAGTGATGCGCTGCAGAGCCGGGGCCCATGTGACAGCGAGTGCCGTGGCCTGCTGGGTCCCGGCTCTGCGCCGCACCGCTACGCGCTGCGTCGCATCCGGGACACGAGACTGCGCGTGCTAAACCGGCTTGCCCGTATACGGCATCGACGCGGTGAGACCACCATCCACCGGGAACGCCTGGCCGTTGACATACGACGCCTCGTCGCTGGCCAGGAACAGCCCCATCGCCGCGAGCTCGTGCGGCTGGCCGGGGCGCTTCAGCGGATTGAGCTGGCCGATCTTGTCTTGGGTGCCGCGCTCCTTGGCGCGGTCGAAGATCGGTTTGGTCATGCCGGTCTCGATCAGGCCCGGGCAGACCGCGTTGATGCGGACGCCCGTGCCGGTGAGCGAATACGCCGTGGTCTGCACCAGGCTGATCACGCCGGCCTTGCTCGCCGCATAGGGATGCCCGCTGGCGCCGGCCTTGAGGCCCGCGACGGACGCCGTGAGCACGATCGCGCCGGACTGCTGCTTCACCATGTGCGGCATCGCATGTTTCACCGCGAGGAACGGGCCGATCAGGTTGATGCGCAGCACCTCCTGCCACTGTTCCACGGTCTGCTCGCCGAGCGGCACGAGCCCGCCGGAAACGCCGGCATTGGCCCAGATCACGTCGAGCCGGCCGTGCGTCTTCACCGCCTTGTCGATGACGGCCATGACGTCCTTTTCGGAGCCCGCATCCGCCACCATGGCTTCCGCGACACCGCCGGCCTTCTTCACCTCGTCGACGGTCTCCTTCACCGCCTCGGTGCGATCGACCGCGATCAGCTTGGCGCCTTCCTGGGTGAAGAGGAGTGCGGCGGCGCGGCCGATGCCGCTGCCGGCGCCGGTGATGATGACGGATTTGCCTTGCAGACGGCCCATGCGTTTCTCCCTTTGGTATGCCGCGCGACGCTTGCCGCGCAACGGAATTTCAAACAAGATTTCAAACGGTAAAGTGTCTTGAGACACGTTCACACCTGACGTACAGCGACATCACACGGGATGGAAGAGTTTCGATGACAGGCACAGACAAGCCCAAAGTGGTCACGACGCGGTGGTGGTGGGTCCGTCATGCGCCGGTGCGCAATGACGGCGGCAACATTTACGGCCAGAGCGATCTCGCCTGCGACACCAGCGACACCTACGTGTTCAACGCTGTTGCCAAGGTGCTGCCACGCAAGGCGGTCTGGTATTCGAGCAATCTGATGCGCACCCACCAGACCGCGGAAGCGATCTGGGCGGCCGGCTTCCCAAGGCCCGCATCGATGAAATGGGAAGCAGACCTGGCCGAACAGAATCTCGGCCGCTGGCAGGGCATGAACCGCGCCCAGTTCATCGCCAGCCGCCCCGTCGGCTCGAGCTGGTTCGCCGATATCAACGAGCCGGCGCCCGGCGGTGAAAGCTTCATGGATCTCTACAACCGCACGCGCCACACCGTCGAGCGGATCAACAACGAGGCGGCCGGGCAGGATGTGATTGCGGTTGCGCATGGCGGCACCATCAAGGCGGCGATCGGCCTCGCACTCGACGGCCAGGTAGAGCGGGCACTGTCGTTCGACATCGACAACTGCTCGATCACGCGGCTCGATTATTTCTCAAGCCCCGAACGCTCGGTCTGGCGACTGCCGATGGTCAACCAGCAGCCGTGGATCGCTGATGACGCGCACGCCGAGATGCATCAGCTGGCGGGGCCGGAAGTCAAGAAGCTCGCCTGACGCCATTGTCCGCTCGTGCAGACGGGGCGTAAGCTTCAAGCCAATCAAAACGCACTCTGGGAGAGAAACATGACCTTGTTCGACATGAAGGGGAAAGTCGCCGTCATCACGGGATCGACGCGCGGCATCGGGCTTGCGATCGCCGAGCGCATGGCCGAGCACGGCGCCAAGGTCGTGATCTCCTCGCGCAAGGCCGACGTCTGCGATGAGGTTGCGAAGGGCATCAACGACAAGTTCGGCAAGGGCACGGCGGTCGCGATCGCCGCCAACATCTCGTCGAAGGAGAATCTGCAAAACCTCATCGACGAGAGCAACCGCGCCTTCGGCAAGATCGACGTGCTGGTCTGCAACGCCGCGTCGAACCCGTACTACGGTCCGCTCGCCGGCATCTCCGACGATCAGTTCAGGAAGATTCTCGACAACAACATCGTCGCCAACAACTGGCTGATCTCGATGGTGGTGCCGCAGATGATCGAGCGCAAGGACGGCTCGGTCATCATCGTCTCCTCGATCGGCGGCCTGAAGGGCTCGACCATCCTCGGCGCCTACGCGATTTCGAAAGCCGCCGACATGCAGCTCGCGCGCAACCTCGCCTGCGAGTACGGCAAGCACAACATCCGCGTGAACTGCATCGCGCCTGGCCTGATCAAGACCGATTTTGCCAAGGCACTGTGGGACAATCCGGAGAATTTGAAGGCCTCGACCTCGCGCTCGCCGCTGCTCCGCATCGGCATCCCCGACGAGATCGCCGGCGCCGCCGTGTTCCTGGGATCGAAGGCCGGCGACTTCATGACCGGCCAGACCATGGTGATCGACGGCGGCGCGACGATCAGTTGAGGTTGGTCTCGTGTCCCGGACGCGGTGCGGCACGCAGTGCCGCTCCGCAGAGCCGGGACCCAGAAGGCCAAGAGCGAGATCGTTGAGGCATGGGCCCCGGCTCTGCGACGCACCGCTACGCGCTGCATCGCGTCCGGGGCACGAGAGCGGACCTCAATCCACCGCCGCGTAAACCAGATCCCGCACCAGCGTCCGCGTGTGGTCGCGCTGCCCCGGGCCCTGGCTCATGAACACCGTGAACAGATCCTCCTTCGGATCGACCCAGAAGAACGTCCCCGCAATGCCGCTCCAGAAATACTGACCGACGCTGCCGGGGAACGGCGCGATGCCGGCCTCGCGGCGCACGGCAAAGCCGAGGCCGAAGCCGTGGCCCGGCGACAGCAGTGTGCCGTTGGTCACGACGTGCGGTCCGAGGTGATCGGATGCCATCAGCTCCAGCGTCTTGCGGCCGATGATCCTGTTGCCGTCGAGTGTGCCGCCGTTGCGCAGCATCAGCGCGAAGCGGGCATAGTCCATCGTAGTCGAGACCAGGCCGCCGCCGCCGGACTCCATCACCGGCTGCTCGAGCATGTTGAACAGCGCGACATTGTCGCCGGTCCAGGGATCGGCTTCGAAAGGTTGGGCGAGCCTGCTGGCATTGGCTTCGCTGGTGGAGAAGGCAGTTTCAGTCATCTGCAGCGGGGCGAGGATGCGCTCGGTGAGGAACGCGCCGAGCGATTTGCCGCTGACAACCTCGATGATGCGGCCGAGGATGTCGGTGGAGCGGCTGTAGTTGAACTCGTCGCCGGGATGGCAGACCAGCGGGAAGCTTGCCACCAGCGCGGCATGCTCGGCATTGGTGATCTTGCGGCTGCGGACGCGGGACTCCTGGTAGAGCTTGTGCACGGGGCCGTCGCCCTGGTGCTCATAAGTGAGACCAGAGGTGTGGCGGAGCAGGTCCTGCACCGTCATCGGCCGCCGGGGCGGAACCAGTTCCAGCTTGCCGCCGCTGACCACGCCGACCTTCTGCTCCGCGAACTCCGGAATGAACTTGGCGACGGGATCGGCGAGGAGCAAATGGCCATCCTCGACCAGCGTCATGATGCCGACCGAGACGATCGGCTTGGTCATCGAGAAGATCCGGAAGATCGAATCAAGCGCCATCGGCGCGGACCCCGCCGCGCTCTGCTTGCCGAGCGCCTCGAACCAGCCGATCTGGCCGCGCCGGGCGACCAGCACGGTCACCCCGGGGATGGTTCCCTTGTCGATCTCGCGCTTGAAGGCGTCCGACATCGCCTGGAGGCGAGGGCGCGACAGGCCCAGCGTTTCCGGCCTGGCCTCGGGCAAAGGCGGGGTTTTCGGCGCGGTGGTAGCTTGGGCGGCGGCTGTGGCAGTCATGTTCACTCCCGGGGGCACATTATTATCGGGAATGAACTGTGGCCCAGAAGGCGCGGCACAAACAAGCGAAGCCAGCGCGCTTCACCCTTGCAAACCAGCCGTCCCCTGTGCTTGAAAGCGCCCCTGATCCGCGTGGCGACGCGAGGGTCCGTAGGAGTGTAGCTCAATTGGTAGAGCACCGGTCTCCAAAACCGGGGGTCGCAGGTTCGAGCCCTGCCACTCCTGCCAGCTAATCCCAGACAATCAGGATCGACAGGCAGGACGGCGGCGGGCCGACAAGCTCGGACCGTGGATCATGCGGACCGGGTAAGCCCTTGATCCGGATCGGGTCCGCTGGCCTCGGCCGCGCGTGTCCCGGCCAGCCCACATCTTGACCTTTGGCCTCATCCGCAGTATCTACCCCGCACTCGCAGCCGGCCCGTTAAACGCGGATTTCCGGCGCGGCTTTGAAATCCCCGAACAATCGAGCCCGGTTTCCCGGCTCATCCTTCGAGACAGAGGGCTGGGCCAACGGCGGCTGTTCGGATCCCTGAAATTCATTCGCGTCTGTCGACGGACGTTGGACATCAAACGATGGCAGTCAGCCCGTTCAAGTTTTTGCAGGAAGTGCGCTCGGAGACCGCCAAGGTCACCTGGCCGACCCGTCGTGAGACCACGATCACCACCATCATGGTGTTCGTGATGGTCGCCGTGGCCTCGATATTCTTCTTCGCCGCCGACCAGATCATCCGTTACCTCATCACCTTCCTTTTGGGCATTCACTGATGGCAACAGCCGCTGCAACCCAATCGACCGACAAGCGCTGGTACATCGTCCACGCCTACTCGAACTTCGAGAAGAAGGTCGCCGAATCGATCCGCGAGCAGGCCAAGCAGCGCGGGCTCGAGGAACTGTTCGAGCTGGTGCTGGTTCCGACCGAGAAGGTCACGGAAGTGCGCCGCGGCCGCAAGATCGACGCCGAGCGCAAGTTCTTCCCGGGCTACGTGCTGGTGAAGATGAAGCTGACCGACGAGGCGTTCCATCTGATCAAGAACACCCCGAAGGTCACGGGCTTCCTCGGCGCCGAGAACAAGCCGATGCCGATCTCGGAAGCCGAGGCCATGCGCATCCTGCACCAGGTGCAGGAGGGCGTGGAACGGCCGAAGGCGTCGGTGTCGTTCGAGATCGGCGAGAACGTGCGCGTGGCCGATGGCCCGTTCGCCTCGTTCTCGGGTGTGGTCGAGGAAATCGACGAGGCGCGCTCGCGCGTGAAGGTCGCGGTGTCGATCTTCGGCCGCGCCACGCCGGTCGAACTGGAATTCGGTCAGGTCGAGAAGGTCTGATCGATTGAGGCGTGAGGCTTCGGTCTCACGCTAGCAAGAGGCCGTGGGAGGGAGAGGGCGGTTGCCAGCCGCATCCGACCCAGACCACGAACCTGAAACCGCTGGCCCTGCCGGCACAACAGGAGTGATACATGGCAAAGAAAGTGACCGGATACCTGAAGCTTCAGGTCCCGGCCGGTGCGGCGAATCCTTCGCCCCCGATCGGTCCCGCGCTTGGTCAGCGCGGTCTCAACATCATGGAGTTCTGCAAGGCGTTCAACGCCCAGACCCAGAAGGAAGAGAAGAACACCCCGATTCCCGTCGTGATCACGATCTACGCCGATCGTTCGTTCACGTTCGAGATGAAGACGCCCCCGATGTCCTTCTTCCTCAAGCAGGCCGCCAAGATCCAGTCCGGCTCGAAGGCGCCGGGCCGCGACAAGGCCGGCAAGGTGACCAAGGCGCAGGTGCGCGAGATCGCCGAGAAGAAGATGAAGGATCTCAATTGCGATTCCATCGAGTCGGCCATGAAGATGGTCGAGGGCTCTGCCCGTTCGATGGGTCTGGAAGTGGCGGGGTAAGCGGTCATGGCAATCGGAAAGCGTTTGAACAAAGCCCGCGAAGGTGTTGACCGCGAAAAGCTTTACCCGCTCGCGGACGCCATCAAGATGGTCAAGGAACGCGCCAAGGCGAAGTTCGACGAGACCATCGAGGTCGCGATCAATCTCGGCGTCGATCCGCGTCACGCCGACCAGATGGTCCGCGGCGTCGTGACCCTGCCGAACGGCACCGGTCGTACGCTCCGCGTCGGCGTGTTCGCCCGCGGCGCCAAGGCTGACGAAGCCAAGGCTGCTGGTGCCGACGTCGTCGGCGCCGAAGACCTGGTCGAGAAGGTGCAGAACGGCTCGATCGATTTCGACCGCTGCATCGCCACCCCCGACATGATGCCGCTGGTCGGCCGTCTCGGTAAGGTGCTCGGCCCGCGCGGCCTGATGCCGAACCCGAAGATCGGCACCGTGACCATGGACGTCACCGGTGCGGTGAAGGGTGCCAAGGGCGGCTCGGTCGAGTTCCGCGTCGAGAAGGCCGGCATTTTGCAGGCTGGCGTCGGCAAGGCCTCGTTCTCCGAGGAGAAGCTGGTCGAGAACATCAAGGCCCTGGCCGATGCTGTCTCGAAGGCGAAGCCGGCTGGCTCCAAGGGCACTTACATCCAGCGCGTTGCGGTGTCCTCGACGATGGGCCCCGGCGTGAAGGTCGAGCCGGGCACCATTCTCGGTTAAGGCTTGCCTCAGCTGAGGTTTGGAAATTGCATGAGGCGAGGGGCGGAATTGGGCAACCGATTCCGCCCCTCGTCGTTTGTGGCTGTCATCGGAAGCAAGAACCGGGAAACAAGAAAAAATGGCTGACAAGGTCCTGATCTACTCGCGCTTCCCGAAGACGATGATGGCGCGTTTCGCCGAGCGGTTCGAACTGCTCGACACCGGCGGCAAGCCGGCGCGCGAGGTGTTTTCGGCCGCTGAGCTCGGCGGCATCCGCGCGATGCTCACCGCTGGCGGCTCGCCGCTCGGGGCAGAGGCGATGGACCTGTTCCCAAAACTCGGCGCCATCGTCTGCTACGGCACCGGCTATGACGGCGTCGACCTGAAGGCGGCCGCCGCGCGCAACATCGCGGTCGGCCACAGCCCCGGTGCCAATGCGGCTTCCGTCGCTGACATCGCGATGACCCTGATGCTGGCGACGACGCGGCGGATCCTGGTCGCCGACCAATATGTCCGCAGCGGCGATTGGGCCGGCTCAAAGCAGTCGCCGATGATGCGGCCGCAGGCCGGCATGCCCGGCCGCCGTATCGGCGTCTACGGCATGGGCGAGATCGGCCGCAAGATCGCGGCGCGCTGCGCCGCCTTCGAGAGCGAGGTCGGCTATTTCAGCCGCACCAAATACGATCTGCCCTATCAATATTTCCCGACGCTGGAGGCGCTCGCCGACTGGTGCAGCGTGCTGATGGTCGCGGTCCGGGCAGGGGCCGAGACCCAGCACGTCGTCAACGCCGATATCCTCGGGCGACTCGGGGAGCACGGCTATGTCGTCAACATCTCTCGCGGCTCAGTGATCGACGAGAAGGCCCTGGTCGCGGCCCTGACCGACAGGACCATCGCCGGCGCCGGCCTCGACGTCTTCGAGAAGGAACCGCACGCCCCCGACGCGCTGACGGCGCTCTCCAATGTCGTGTTCGCCCCGCATATCGGCGGCCACACCCTCGAATCGCACGTCGCCATGCAGAACTGCGTGCTGGCGAACCTGACGGCTTTCTTCGCGGGCAAGCCGCTGCCATACGGGGTCAAATCGGCCTGAATCGGCCCTTGTCGGGCCGCCTCAAGCCCGGCCGGCAACGGATTGGAACTGGTGTGAATTTTGCTCTTGGCAAGCGGGCTCCGAGCGGTTAAAGAACCGCTTCCGGACGTGCCGGCCTCGGCTGGCGCGTTCGTGCACGCATTCCGAAAACCCGACAAGACAGGAGATCATTCCTTTTCAGGACGTCCGTGAGGATTTGCCCGAAAAGGAAGGAAAACCCGTCGGTTGGTGGAGTGCGGGCAGGGGTCGGGCGGTTCGCCGGCTGACCTTGTCCTGTCCAAGACTGCAGGCGCCCGCGGGAAATTTCGATTTCTCAACGGCTTAATCGCATGGCCTGCATAGACGGGTGAAGACCGGATTTCACTTCGCGCCCCAGCTTTAACGGCTGGTTTGCGAAACGGGTCTGGTTCGGACCTCGACACGCCGTGGGCCTTAAGGGCTCCCGGAGGGCAGGCTTTGAATTGTCGTCTCGCCCGGCGCGTGTCCGAAGGGGTTTTGGCCCCGAGGTTCAGGTTTTGGGTGGGGCGATGGGTGCAACCCGGCGGTCCCGCTTCTCGCGATGACCGCCAACCGGAAAGAGCTTGCTGTGGAACGAGCGGCAAAAAAGGAAGCGGTCGAACAGCTCAATGGGGTCTTCAAGACCACGAGCGTCGCGGTCGTTGCTCAATATTCCGGCCTGACCGTTGCCCAGATGCAGAAGCTGCGTATGCAGATGAAGCAGGCTGGCGCCTCGGTGAAGGTCTCGAAGAACCGTCTCGCCAAAATTGCTCTTGAAGGCACTGACGTCGTTGCCATCGGCCCCATGCTGAAGGGACCGACCGTGATCGCCACTTCGAACGATCCGGTAGCGGCGCCGAAGGTCGCCGTCGAATTCGCCAAGACGAACGAAAAGTTCGTCATCATTGGCGGCTCGATGGGAAAGACCGTCCTGAATGTCGACAGCGTGAAGGCACTTGCCTCGCTGCCGTCGCTTGATGAACTGCGCGCCAAGATCGTCGGCCTTCTTGTGGCCCCGGCGACCAAGATCGCTCAGCTCGCCAATGCGCCCGCGGGCAAGCTCGCGCGCGTCATCCAGGCTCATGCCTCAAAGGGCGAAGCGGCCTGACGCCCTTCGCAAAACTCAAACCCGAACCAGACTTACACTTAAGGAAACTGAACAATGGCTGACTTGCAGAAGATCGTTGACGACCTCTCGAGCCTCACCGTGCTCGAAGCTGCCGAACTCGCGAAGCTCCTCGAAGAGAAGTGGGGCGTTTCGGCTGCCGCGGCTGTCGCCGTGGCCGGCCCGGCTGGTGGTGGCGCTGCCGCCGCTCCGGCTGAAGAGAAGACCGAGTTCACGGTCGTTCTCGCCGCCGCTGGCGAGAAGAAGATCGAGGTCATCAAGGAAGTCCGCGCCATCACCGGCCTGGGCCTGAAGGAAGCAAAGGACCTCGTCGAGGGCGCGCCGAAGCCTGTCAAGGAAGGCGTGAACAAGGACGAGGCCGAGAAGCTCAAGGTCCAGCTCGAGAAGGCTGGCGCGAAGGTCGAGCTCAAGTAAGCAACGCTTACTGGCGCGAGATCCCGGGCGAGCATCAGCGAAGCCCGGGGTCTCGGACCACCCATCTAAGGGGTGGGCAATATGCAAAAGGCGTGCGACGGAACATCCCGACGCAGGCCGAACACGAAAAAGTGTTGGGATTTGAAGGTTAACCCCTCGAATCTCGACTATTGTCGCCCCATATCGGTTCGACAGCACGAAAGCGCGGTGGGCAGGGATGCCGGATTCCCTGTAAGCCGTTGGGAGAGCAGGCTATTTCGGGCTTTTGCAGTCCGTGAAGACAATCGTTGTGACGGGCGGGCGTGCCTATGCGCCCCGCGCGTCGTTTTGCGTTTTGAAGGTCTGAAGAACAGATTCAGGACATGACGGTCTGAATCTGGATTTTTGGTCCCCAAAGCGGGTTCGAAAAATTCAACCCGGGGAGCGGTGGCAACCGCGTCCTGGACGGCGCGCCCGGAGCGGGCGACGAAATGAGAGGCCACGATGGCGCAGCAGACATTCACCGGTCGCAAACGCGTTCGCAAGTTCTTCGGACACATCAAGGAAGTCGCCGAGATGCCGAACCTCATCGAGGTTCAGAAGGCGTCCTATGACCAGTTCCTGATGGTCGACGAACCCGTGGGCGGGCGTCTCGACGAGGGCCTGCAGGCGGTGTTCCGCTCGGTGTTCCCGATCTCCGACTTCTCGGGCACCTCGATGCTGGAATTCGTCCGCTACGAGTTCGAACAGCCGAAATACGACGTCGACGAGTGCCGCCAGCGCGGCATGACCTTCGCGGCACCCCTCAAGGTGACGCTGCGTCTCATCGTATTCGATATCGACGAGGAAACCGGCGCGAAGTCGGTGAAGGACATCAAGGAGCAGGACGTCTACATGGGCGACATCCCGCTCATGACGATGAACGGCACCTTCATCGTCAACGGCACCGAGCGCGTCATCGTCTCGCAGATGCACCGTTCGCCCGGCGTGTTCTTCGACCACGACAAGGGCAAGACCCATTCCTCGGGCAAGCTGCTGTTCGCCGCCCGCGTCATCCCGTATCGCGGCTCCTGGCTCGACATCGAGTTCGACGCCAAGGACATCGTCTATGCGCGTATCGACCGTCGCCGCAAGATTCCGGTGACGTCGCTGATGTTCGCGCTCGGCCTCGACGGCGAGGCGATCCTGTCCACGTTCTACAAGAAGATTCTCTACAAGCGGACCAAGGAAGGCTGGCGCGTTCCGTTCGACGCCAACCGTTTCCGCGGCTACTCGACCATCAACGACCTGATCGACGCCGACACCGGCAAGGTCGTGCTCGAGGCCGGCAAGAAGCTCACCGTGCGCGGTGCGCGTCAGATGCAGGAGAAGGGCCTGAAGGCGCTGCGGCTGTCCGATGAGGAGCTCGTCGGCAACTATCTCGCCGAGGACCTCGTCAACCCGAAGACCGGCGAGATCCACGCGGAAGCCGGTGAAGAGATCACCGACAAGTCGATGAAGGCCCTCAACGAGCAGGGCTACAAGGAGCTGCCGCTGCTCGACATCGACCACGTCAATGTCGGCGCCTATATCCGCAACACGCTCTCGGCCGACAAGAACATGACGCGTGAGGACGCGCTGTTCGACATCTACCGCGTGATGCGTCCGGGCGAGCCGCCGACGCTGGATTCGGCGCAGGCGATGTTCCAGTCGCTGTTCTTCGACGCCGAGCGCTACGACCTGTCCGCGGTCGGCCGCGTCAAGATGAACATGCGCCTCGACCTCGATGCGCCCGACACCCAGCGTACGCTGCGCAAGGAAGACATCCTCTCCGTCATCAAGACGCTGGTGGATTTGCGCGACGGCAAGGGCGAGATCGACGACATCGACCATCTCGGCAACCGCCGTGTGCGCTCGGTCGGCGAGCTCATGGAGAACCAGTACCGCATCGGCCTGCTGCGCATGGAGCGCGCGATCAAGGAGCGCATGTCCTCGGTCGACATCGACACGGTCATGCCGCAGGACCTGATCAACGCGAAGCCGGCGGCTGCCGCCGTGCGCGAGTTCTTCGGCTCCTCGCAGCTCTCGCAGTTCATGGACCAGACCAACCCGCTGTCGGAGATCACCCACAAGCGCCGCCTGTCGGCGCTTGGACCGGGCGGTCTGACCCGCGAGCGCGCCGGCTTCGAGGTGCGCGACGTGCATCCGACGCATTACGGCCGCATCTGCCCGATCGAGACGCCGGAAGGTCCGAACATCGGCCTGATCAACTCGCTCGCGACCTTCGCGCGCGTGAACAAGTACGGCTTCGTCGAGACGCCGTACCGCAAGGTCAAGGACGGCCGCGTCACCGACGAGGTCGTGTACCTCTCGGCGATGGAAGAGGGCCGCTACACGGTCGCGCAGGCCAACGTGCCGCTCGACCCGAAGGGCCGCTTCACCGAGGATCTCGTGGTCTGCCGTCACGCCGGCGAAGTCTTGCCGGTGACGCCGGACAAGGTCGACTACATGGACGTGTCGCCGAAGCAGCTCGTTTCGGTCGCCGCGGCGCTGATCCCGTTCCTCGAGAACGACGACGCCAACCGCGCGCTGATGGGCTCGAACATGCAGCGCCAGGCGGTGCCGCTGGTTCGCGCCGAGGCGCCGTTCGTCGGCACAGGCATGGAAGGCGTGGTTGCCCGTGACTCGGGCGCCGCGATCGCGGCGCGCCGTTCGGGCGTGATCGACCAGATCGACGCGACCCGCGTCGTCATCCGCGCCACGGAAGATCTCGATCCGACCAAGTCGGGCGTCGATATCTACCGTCTGATGAAGTACCAGCGCTCCAACCAGTCGACCTGCATCAACCAGCGTCCGCTGGTGAAGGTCGGCGACATCGTCAAGAAGGGCGACATCATCGCCGACGGCCCGTCGACCGATCTCGGTGAGCTCGCGCTCGGCCGCAACGTGCTGGTCGCGTTCATGCCGTGGAACGGCTACAACTTCGAAGACTCGATCCTGCTCTCCGAGCGGATCGTGAAGGAAGACGTCTTCACCTCGATCCACATCGAGGAGTTCGAGGTGATGGCCCGCGACACCAAGCTCGGGCCTGAGGAAATCACCCGCGACATTCCGAACGTCTCGGAAGAAGCGCTGAAGAACCTCGACGAAGCCGGTATCGTCTACATCGGCGCGGAAGTGCGCGCCGGCGACATCCTGGTCGGCAAGATCACGCCGAAGGGCGAAAGCCCGATGACGCCGGAAGAAAAGCTTCTGCGCGCCATCTTCGGCGAAAAGGCCTCCGACGTTCGCGACACCTCGCTGCGCGTTCCTCCGGGCGTGCAGGGCACGATCGTGGAAGTGCGCGTGTTCAACCGTCACGGCGTCGACAAGGACGAGCGTGCGCTGGCGATCGAGCGGGAAGAGATCGAGCGTCTGGCCAAGGACCGTGACGACGAGCAGGCGATCCTCGACCGCAACGTCTACAACCGTCTTGCCGAGCTCCTCGAGGGACGGCAGGGCATTGCGGGCCCGAAGGGCTTCAAGAAGGACACCAAGATCACCCGTGCGGTGCTCGAGGAGTACCCGAAGTCGCAGTGGTGGCTGTTCGCTTCGCCGAACGACAAGCTGATGGCCGAGATCGAGGCCATGCGGAAGCAGTACGACGAGTCGAAGAAGGGGCTGGAACAGCGCTTCCTCGACAAGGTCGAGAAGCTTCAGCGCGGTGACGAATTGCCGCCCGGCGTGATGAAGATGGTCAAGGTCTTCGTCGCGGTGAAGCGCAAGATCCAGCCCGGCGACAAGATGGCCGGCCGCCACGGCAACAAGGGCGTGGTGTCGAAGATCGTGCCGATCGAGGACATGCCGTTCCTCGAAGACGGTACGCATGCCGACATCGTGCTCAATCCGCTCGGCGTGCCCTCGCGCATGAACGTCGGACAGATCCTCGAGACCCATCTCGGCTGGGCTTGCGCCGGCCTCGGCAAGCGTATCGGCCAGACGGTCGATGCCTATCTGTCGAAGCAGGACATCAAGCCGCTGAAGGAAACCTTGAAGAAGGTCTACGGCGAGGACGAGACGATCAAGTCGCTCAACGACAACGAGTTGATCGAGCTTGGTCACAATCTGAGCCGCGGCGTGCCGATCGCGACGCCGGTGTTCGATGGCGCCAAGGAAGCCGACATCGAGGAGATGCTGAAGCTTGCCGGTCTCGACGCTTCGGGTCAGTCGACCGTCTATGACGGCCGTACCGGCGATGCCTTCGATCGTAAGGTGACGGTGGGCTACATCTACATGCTCAAGCTGCACCATCTCGTGGACGACAAGATCCACGCGCGTTCGATCGGTCCGTACTCGCTCGTCACCCAGCAGCCGCTGGGCGGCAAGGCGCAGTTCGGTGGCCAGCGCTTCGGCGAAATGGAAGTGTGGGCGCTCGAGGCTTACGGCGCGGCGTACACGCTCCAGGAGATGCTGACGGTGAAGTCGGACGACGTCGCCGGCCGTACCAAGGTGTACGAGGCGATCGTCCGCGGCGACGACACGTTCGAGGCCGGTATTCCGGAATCGTTCAACGTGCTGGTCAAGGAAATGCGCTCGCTCGGCCTCAACGTCGACCTGCACAACTCCAAGGTGGGACCGGCGCCGACGTCGGAAGCAGCCGAGTAATACGACCTTTCATGCCCGGCCTTCACGGCCGGGCATCGGCGCCCCTCCCGAGGCCTTGAGGGCAGGGCGCCCCGATTGAGTGATTTTCGAATTTGCGGCCGTAGGCGACCGGCACGCGAGGAGAAGACGATGAACCAAGAAATTATGAATCTCTTCAACCCGACGACTCCGGCTCAGGTCTTCGACCAGATCCGGATTTCGATCGCGTCTCCTGAGAAGATTCTGTCCTGGTCCTACGGCGAGATCAAGAAGCCGGAGACCATCAACTACCGTACCTTCAAGCCCGAGCGCGACGGCCTGTTCTGCGCCCGCATCTTCGGGCCGATCAAGGACTACGAGTGCTTGTGCGGCAAGTACAAGCGCATGAAGTACAAGGGCATCATCTGCGAGAAGTGCTCGGTCGAGGTCACGCTGTCGCGCGTCCGGCGCGAGCGCATGGGCCATATCGAGCTCGCGGCCCCCGTCGCGCACATCTGGTTCCTGAAGTCGCTGCCCTCGCGCATCGGCCTTCTGCTGGACATGACGCTGAAGGATCTCGAGCGGATCCTCTACTTCGAATATTACGTCGTGCTCGAGCCGGGTCTCACCGCGCTGAAGGACCGTCAGCTGCTGTCGGAAGACGAGTATCTGAAGGCGCAGGACGAGTACGGCCAGGATTCCTTCACCGCCATGATCGGCGCAGAAGCGATCCGCGAGCTGCTCAAGGGCATGGACCTCGAGAAGCTCGAAGCCACCTTGCGCCTCGAGATGCAGGAGACCGACTCCGACATCAAGCACAAGAAGCTCGCCAAGCGCCTGAAGATCGTTGAAGCGTTCCGCCACTCCGGCAACAAGCCGGAATGGATGATCATGACCGTGGTTCCGGTGATTCCGCCGGACCTGCGTCCGCTGGTGCCGCTGGACGGCGGCCGCTTCGCGACCTCGGACCTCAACGACCTCTACCGCCGCGTCATCAACCGCAACAACCGCTTGAAGCGGCTGATGGAGCTGCGCGCGCCGGACATCATCATCCGCAACGAGAAGCGCATGCTTCAGGAAGCGGTCGATGCGCTGTTCGACAACGGCCGCCGCGGCCGCGTCATCACGGGTGCCAACAAGCGTCCGCTGAAGTCGCTCGCCGACATGCTCAAGGGCAAGCAGGGCCGCTTCCGTCAGAACCTGCTCGGCAAGCGCGTCGACTATTCGGGCCGTTCGGTGATCGTGGTCGGTCCCGAACTGCGCCTGCATCAGTGCGGCCTGCCGAAGAAGATGGCGCTCGAGCTGTTCAAGCCGTTCATCTACTCGCGGCTTGACGCCAAGGGCCTGTCCACCACCGTGAAGCAGGCGAAGAAGCTGGTCGAGAAGGAGCGGCCCGAGGTCTGGGACATCCTGGACGAGGTCATTCGCGAGCATCCGGTGCTGCTCAACCGCGCACCGACGCTGCATCGTCTCGGCATTCAGGCGTTCGAGCCCGTGCTGATCGAGGGCAAGGCGATCCAGCTGCATCCGCTGGTCTGCGCCGCGTTCAACGCCGACTTCGACGGCGACCAGATGGCCGTGCACGTTCCGCTGTCGCTCGAAGCGCAGTTGGAAGCGCGCGTCCTGATGATGTCGACCAACAACATCCTGCATCCGGCGAACGGCCAGCCGATCATCGTGCCGTCGCAGGACATCGTGCTCGGTCTCTACTACGTCTCGATCATGCGCGAAGGCCTGCCCGGCGAAGGCAAGATCTTCGGCGACATGGCCGAGCTCGAGCACGCGCTGCACGCGAAGGTCATCCACCTCCACACCAAGATCAAGTATCGGTGGCAGGGCATGGACGAGACCGGCAAGGTCTCGACGCGCTGGATCGAGACCACCGCGGGCCGCGTCATGCTCGGCAATCTGTTGCCGAAGAACCCGCGGATTTCGTACGAGATCATCAACAAGCTGATGACCAAGCGCGAAATCTCGGGCGTCATTGACCAGGTCTACCGTCACTGCGGCCAGAAGGAGACTGTGATCTTCTGCGACCGCATCATGGCGCTCGGCTTCTACAACGCGTTCAAGGCCGGCATCTCGTTCGGCAAGGACGACATGGTCGTGCCGCACTCCAAGTGGAAGATCGTCGACACCACCCGTACGCTGGCGAAGGATTTCGAGCAGCAGTACAACGACGGTCTGATCACCCATGGCGAGAAGTACAACAAGGTCGTCGACGCCTGGTCGAAGGCCACGGAAGAAATCGCCAAGGCGATGATGAAGGAGATCTCCTCGACCAAGAAGACGGCGAGCGGGGCGGATGCCGACATCAACTCGATCTACATGATGGCTCACTCCGGTGCCCGCGGTTCGCCGGCCCAGATGCGCCAGCTCGCCGGCATGCGCGGCCTGATGGCCAAGCCGTCGGGTGAGATCATCGAGACGCCGATCATCTCGAACTTCAAGGAAGGCCTCTCGGTGCTCGAGTACTTCAACTCGACCCACGGTGCCCGTAAGGGCCTCGCGGACACCGCGTTGAAGACCGCGAACTCGGGCTACCTGACCCGTCGTCTCGTCGACGTGGCGCAGGACTGCATCATCACGCAGAACGACTGCGGCACCAAGCTCGGCATCAAGATGCGCGCCATCGTCGATGCCGGCACCGTGGTTGCCTCGCTCGGCTCGCGCATCCTCGGCCGTACGGCCTGCGAAGACGTGCGTGACAGCTCGGGCAAGGTGATCATCAAGCGCGGTACGCTGATGGAAGAGAGCCATCTGGATGCCATCCACCAGGGTGGCGTGCAGGAGGTGAAGATCCGCTCGGCACTGACCTGCGAGCTCGTCAACGGCATCTGCGGCATGTGCTACGGCCGCGACCTCGCCCGCGGCACGCCGGTCAACCACGGTGAAGCCGTCGGCGTCATCGCGGCGCAGTCGATCGGCGAGCCCGGCACCCAGCTGACCATGCGCACCTTCCACATCGGTGGTGCGGCGCAGCTCAACGAGCAGTCGTTCGTCGAATCCAACTTCGACGGCAAGATCGTGATCAGGAACAAGGCCATCGCCCGCAACAGCGAAGGTCACCTGGTCGCGATGGTCCGCAACATGGTGATCGCGATCGTCGATGCCGACGGCACCGAGCGTGCGACGCACCGTATCCAGTACGGTTCGCGCCTGCACGTCGACGAGGGCGACACCGTCAAGCGCGGCCAGCGCATCGTCGAGTGGGATCCCTACACCCGTCCGCTGCTCACCGAAGTCGAAGGTACCATCGGCTTCGAGGATCTGGTCGAGGGGCAGTCGATCTCGGAAACGCTCGACGAGGCCACCGGTATCGCCAAGCGCGTGGTCATCGACTGGCGCTCGACCCGCGGCGGTGCGGACCTCCGTCCGGCCATCGTGGTCAAGGGCAAGGACGGCAAGGTGCTCAAGCTCGCCCGTGGCGGCGATGCCCGCTACATGCTGTCGGTCGATGCCATTCTCTCGGTCGACGTCGGAGCCAAGGTCAATACGGGCGACATCCTCGCCCGTGTCTCGACCGAAAGCGCCAAGACGCGTGACATCACCGGCGGTCTGCCGCGGGTGGCGGAACTGTTCGAGGCACGGCGTCCGAAGGATGCGGCGATCATCGCCGAAATCTCGGGCACCATCCGGTTCGGACGCGACTACAAGAACAAGCGTCGCATCTCGATCGAGCCGATGGACAAGACCGACGAGGCACGCGAGTACCTGATCCCGAAGGGCAAGCACATCCACCTTCAGGACGGCGACGTCGTCGAAAAGGGCGACTTCATCGTCGAAGGCAACCCGGCGCCGCACGACATCCTGGCGGTCAAGGGCATCGAGGAGCTCGCGGCCTATCTGGTCAACGAGATCCAGGAAGTCTACCGGCTCCAGGGCGTGCTCATCAACGACAAGCACATCGAGGTGATTGTCCGTCAGATGCTCCAGAAGGTGGAAGTCACCGACCAGGGCGATACGGACATGATCTCCGGCGAGCAGGTCGACAAGATCGAGTTCGACGCGCTCAACGAGAAGGCGAAGGAAGAGGGCAAGAAGATCGCTACGGGAACGCCGGTTCTGCTCGGCATCACCAAGGCGAGCCTTCAGACCCGCTCCTTCTTCTCGGCGGCCTCGTTCCAGGAGACCACCCGCGTCCTCACGGAAGCGGCGGTCAACGGCAAGGTCGATCCGCTCGAAGGTCTCAAGGAGAACGTCATCGTCGGCCGGCTGATCCCGGCGGGCACCGGCGCCTCCATGGCCAAGATCCGCGAAGTCGCGATGAAGCGCGACAAGCTGATCCTGGACGAGCGCGAGAAGCAGGCGGCCGTCGTGTCGCCCGCGCCGGAAGCGGAGCTTCCTGCGCTGCCTCCTGCGGAATAATCCTTCATCCGTAGGAATACCGAGGACAATGAAAAGGCCGGCGCAAGCCGGCCTTTTTGCTGCTTTGTTTGCCTGTTGCGGTGCAGGATCAACCTTTGTTCATCTTTCCTTCAGGCGCAAAAGCGCTTCTGCTAAGGGAAGTTAGACCGGTGGTCCCGTGACGGGGGCAGGGCCGGAGACCACGGAACTCATATGCTTGATCTCGCAATCGTAGGCGGCGGCCCCGGCGGGCTGATGAGCGCCTGGTACTTGAAGCGTAAGCTCGGCGACCTCTGCCGCATCACCATCTACGAGGCCTCCGACCGGCTCGGCGGCAAGATCGTCACGCGCAAATTCGATTCCGCGCCGGCGATGTACGAGGCGGGCGTTGCCGAGATCTACGACTACTCGATGACCGGTCCCGATCCGTTGCGCGAGCTGATCCAGCATTTCGGACTTCAGACCATTCCGATGGACGCCGAGCAGGTGCAGTTCGGCGGCGAGCTCCTCAACGACGTCGCGGGCATGCGCCGCAAATACGGCGCCAAGACTGCGGCGGCGATCGAGGCGTTCCGGAACCGCTGCGCCGAGGCGATGACGCCGATCGAATATTACGAGGGCGTCGGCGCGCACGACAACGAGAATCCCTGGGCCTACAAGACCGCCGAGCAGGTGCTCGACGAGGAGGTCGAGGACGAAACCGCGAAGCGTTTCTTCAAGGTGATGGCGCGCTCCGACATCGCGACCGAAAGCCACAACACCAACGGGCTCAACGCGCTCAAGAACTACCTGATGGATGTCGACGGCTATATCGGCCTCTATTCCATCCAGAACGGCAACGAGCAGCTGATCGAGTGCCTGCAGTCAGAGGTCAACGCCGACGTCCAGCTCAATCACCGCGTGCTCACCGTCGGCAAGGCGCCGACCGGCCGCTACCAGCTCAAGATGATGAACGGCAAGGGGCCGGAGACGCGCGACTTCGACCTCGTGCTGGTCTGCCTGCCGCATTCGTGGCTCGCGACGATGGGCTGGGAAGGCGAGCAGCTCCGTAAGTCGATGGTCAAGCACGTCTCGTATTTCGATCGTCCCGCGCACTATCTGCGCGTCTCGATCCTGTTCGACACGCCGTTCTGGGGCGAGAAGATTTCCGGCGCCTGGTTCATGTCGGAAGCCTTCGGCGGCTGCTGCGTCTACAACGAGGGCGCGCGCCATGACGTTGGCAAGCACGGCGTGCTGAACTGGCTGATTCCCGGCTCCGACGCGCTGGCCTTCGCCAATTTGTCGGATCAGGAGCTGATCGACGCCGCACTGAAATCGCTGCCCGCCTCGCTCGGCGATGCGCGTTCGCACTTCGTGGAAGGCAAGATCCACCGCTGGCTGTCGTCGGTGAACGCCATCCCCGGCGGTCTGCCCGTGCGCGACGTCATGACCAATCACCGGCCGGAGCCGAAGGAGCATCCCGGCATCGTGGTGGTCGGCGATTATCTGTTCGACTCCACGCTGAACGGTCTGCTCGACTCCTCGGACGCGGCGACCGACATCATCCTGACCGAGATGATGCGCCTGCGCCGCGAGCGCGCTCAGGAGGAGGGCGAGCCGGTCTCGGACAAGATCGACCGCGACTATTTCGAGAATTATCGCGGCCTCGGTCCCTACAGCGAAGCCTGGCGCCACTTCACCGATCCCGATTATCTGGCCAAGCTGATCGGCATCGTCTGGGGCAAGGCCAAGGGCGCCAAGCTGCTGGTCGCGGGCTCGGCCAGCGGAGAATTGGTCGGCGCGCTGCGCGATCGCGGCATCGACGCCTTCGGCATCGAGAACAACCGCGCCATCCACGCCAGGACTCCGAAGGCGCTGAAGAAGTACAACAAGCTCGGCTCGATCACCGACATGCCGTTCAAGGATGGCGCCTTCGACTTCGTGTTCGAGACCAGCCTCTGCCATGTTTCCCCGAAGCAGGTGGTCCGCGCGATCCGCGAACTGAACCGCGTGGTCAAGACCGGCCTCGTGTTCGGCTCGATCACCTCGGACATGGCTTCGGTGGTGATCGACCGCTATGACCTGCTGCGCGGCGTCAAGAAGCTCGGCACCTGGTGGGAATGGTCCGAGCTGTTCTTCGGCAACGGCTTTGACCTGTCGATGCATCGCAAGGACTGCACCGATGCGCTCTGGGAGGCGACGCTTGCCGCCAACAAGGGCCCGGGCCAGTGGTACGCCGACGCCGACAGCCTGCGTTATTCCTTCTTCGACAAGGTCGAGGATGAGGACGACGACTAGAGACAGGATCGGACCGGCCTAGCCAATTGCTTTGCCGAATTCGTCATGATCGCATAGAATCGGTGCGATAGCGGTTGCCGCTATTTCCTGCTTTCTCCGCGGTCATGCCGGCCGTCAGCATCGGTTGGTTTCATGGCGTCCAAGCCCCTCCCGCCCGACAAACAGAAACTCGCCACGGAAGAGGCGGCCGAGCTCGACGACAAGCTTGTCCCAGTCAAGCCGGACCTCGAAGACGACGAGGACGACGAAGACGAGGAGGATGACGAGCTGGAGCTCGACGACGACGATGAGGACGAGGAACTCGTCGTCTTTACCGCGCGCGAGGCCGCAGGCGCGCTCGCGACCATCCTGGGTTTCGTCAAGCCGTTCCTGTCCAACTACAAGCGGATGCTGTCATTCGTGGCGTTCGGCGTCTGCGTCGAGACGCTGTTCAACGTCATCATGCCGCTCAGCCTGAAGTACCTGATCGACGACGCGCTCGGCGAGGAGGATTTCCAGGCGCTCTACAAGATCCTCGGCGTGCTCGCGGTCGCCGGCATCTTCACCTCGATCGTGGCGGTCTGGTACGAGCGCTGGGACGCCAGGCTGGCTGCCTGCATCATCTCCGACGTCCGCAAGCGCCTGTTCGAACATGTCCAGGACCTGCCGGCGGCCTATTTCGGCCGCACCAAGCGCGGCGAGATCCTGTCGCGCTTTTCCGTCGACCTTTCGGCCTTCGAGGGCTCGGTCAAGACCTTCGCCAACAGTGCAGCGCTGCCGTTCCTGGAATTGATCGCCGGCATCATCCTGATGTTGTTCCTGAACTGGCAGCTCGCCGCGGTCGCGCTGCTGGTGTTCCCGATCACGCTGATCGGGCCGCGCATCCTCACCCCGAAGGCGGTGCAGGCCAATTACGAGCAGAAGCAGAACGAGAGCGCGCTGCTCGGCATGGTGCAGGAGAACGTGGCCGCGCAGGCCGTGATCAAGGCGTTCAGCCTGCAACGCAAGATGTTCGGCTTCTTCAGCTTCCGCAACGACGAGACCCGCCGCAAGATCGCTTCGGCTGCGTTCCTGTCGACCATGGTGGAGCGGACGGTCACCATTTCCGTGCTGCTGCTGCACCTCGTCGTGCTCGCGATCGGCGCCTATCTGGCGACCAAGGGCCAGATCACCATCGGCACCTTCGTCACCTTCGAGAGCGCGTTCTGGGAGGTCTCCTACAACATCGCCCACGTGATGCACTTCATCCCGGTGTCGATCTCCTCGGCCGCCGCGATCCGCCACATGCAGGAGCTGCTGGACGAGCCGACGCGCGGCGCCGATCGTCCGGGCGCGCCCGATCTGCCGCGCATCACCAACGACATCACCTTCGACCACGTGACGTTCCAGTACGAAGGCAGCCAGACGCCGGTGCTGGACAATCTCAGCCTCAAGCTCAACGCCGGCAAGCGCATCGCCATCGTCGGCCCCTCGGGCTCCGGCAAGAGCACGCTGCTCAATTTGATCCTGCGGCTGTACGTGCCCAACGAGGGGCGCGTCGCCATCGACGGCGTCGACGTGCGCAAGGTGACGCTGGATTCGCTGCGCCGGAGCATGGCGGTCGTGTTCCAGGAGAACATGCTGTTCAACATGTCGATTCGCGAGAACATCCGGCTCGGCAAGGAAGGCGCGACCGACGAGGAGGTGGAGGACGCCGCCAAGAAGGCCGAGATCCACCGCTACATCATGAGCTTGCCACAGCGCTACGACACGCCGGTCGGCGAGCGCGGCGATACGCTGTCGGGCGGCCAGCGCCAGCGCATCGCGATCGCGCGCGCGGTCATCCGTAATCCTTCCGTGCTGCTGCTGGACGAAGCCACCTCGGCGCTCGACCAGACCACCGAGGCCGCGATCAACCGTACGCTGCTGAAGGTCGCGAAGGGGCGCACCATGATCTGGTCGACCCATCGCCTGACCTCCGTGGTCGAGATGGACGAGATCATCGTGATCTCAGGGGGCAGGGCGATCGAGCGCGGCTCGCATGCCGAGCTGCTCGCCAGGAACGGCACCTATCGCAAGCTGTGGAACGACCAGATCCATCAGCCGCATGGCGCCGCGGCTCAGGCCGATGACGACAGCGACGATGACGACGAGGATGAAGACGACCTCGACGAGGATGATGAGGACGAGGACGACGAGGAGGCGTGACCGAGGAAGTTCGGCTCCAGATGAATTGCTCCTCCGAGCGGCCGCAGCAAGCCTTGAACTGACCAAGCGATGAAGCGCGCCCAGCGCTGCGCGGTCCAGTAGGGACTCGTCGCGGTCGAGACTGAGCGGAACTCGAACGCCTTCGCCGCCGACCATTGGTCGCAGGCCCGCTTGACCGGATCGGCGTAGAAGCTGGCGATCTTGGCCCCGTCCATCCCGTCGGAGGCGAGCCAATCCGGGATATGGACGTTGCAGAGCCGCTCGACGTCGGTGAAGACCTTGTCACAGCCGGTGCCGGCGGCGGGGCAGGAGGTCGAGAACGCATCGCCCACCAGCACGAGGCCGGGCTGGCCGCTTGCGTCGTTCACATAGAGGTCGACCGGACGGATCTTGATCTCGCCGGCGATGTCGAAGGCGCCGGTGATGCGCTTGAGCCGGGGCAGGGCGGCGTTCAGCGTCTCGGCTGGCGCGCGGCGCAATTCGCGCAGCCATGGGTCGTCGACGCCGCGATAGACGAACAGATTGGCGCGCATCCGCGGACCGGTCGGAAACAGCGTGATGTAGGGGATTCGGTCGCTCGGCCGTTCCGAGAAATAGGTCAGCGCCGGGAAGTCGAACGAATTCCGCCCCGCCGGCACCACGTCGAACCCGATCGAGATCGAATGGCAGGCGCTGATGACTTTTCGCGCGATGCCGAGCTGGTGGCGCAGGCCGACGTTCAGGCCGTTGGCGAGCACGACGAGTCGGGCCGAGATCGTCTCCTCATTGGAGAGCGTGATCTTTTGCCGCTCCGGGCTCGTCGAGAGCGAGACCGCCTTTGCACAGATGCGCTCGACGCCAGCAGGGATCTCGTCGCGGACGGCGTTGACGAGCGAATCGTAGAGGATGTTGAACTGCCGACTCGGCGCCTTGTCGAGCAACCGGCCGAATCGAGCGATCCAGTTTTCGCCGGCAAAAGTCGCGCGGCGCAGCACCGATTCTCCGATTCCGGTCTTCAGGAATCGCTCGACCTGGACGTGACCACTGAGTTTTTCGACTCGAAAGTCCGCCGGATAGCTCTCATGCGGGTCGATCAGCACCGTCGAAATGCCGGCGCGGCCGAGCATTGCGGCGGCGGTCGAGCCGGACAATCCCCCGCCGATAATGGCAATGTCGGTGTAGCGCATGGTGCAAATCTCTGCCGCAGGCGGCAGATTGACGCATCAACAGGAAAAAAGCCTTAGCAAGGGTTATAAAAGTACATTTAGCCCGGGTATAAATGGTTTTTGGGCTGGCGGAACAGGCGTCCGGTCCCCATATCCGGCAGGCGCGGTGAGTGCGGGTAAACAACGATTTCGTCAGGTGGCAGAAGCGTTTTCTGACTGTCGTTTCACCTTGACTTGGCCGACTCTCACTTATAGAAAGCGCCTCACTTAACGACAGGCGGTGAGCATCGCCAGCGTCGGAACGGGCCACCCGTTGATCCGCAGGGATTAGATCCCCAAGGATCGGATCCTCAGGGATCGCTAAGACGGGCACCAACCTCGACGAATGCCGCTCAAACGCTGTCGATCATAGCTAGGCAATGCCAGTGCGATTTTAGGTCTCTTGAGCTCGTTCTCTTGAGATCGAATTCGGATGCATGACCTCGGTGCGCGGGCCGCAGCTTTATGCTGATTGGCCTGAAACTGCGGTCCTCTGTGGCGTCGTAACGCTTTCCGCTCGGTGATGGAGCGGTTGGCGCAATTTCGCTTTGTGCGGATTGTTCCGTGCGAGGCGACCTCGTCGGGCGGGTGGCCCGAAAAGAATTGCGGATCCGGCAACGGGCCGCGCCAAGACAGCGGACCCGGAGGGGACCGCGGCAGAACAAAGGGTAAGGCCAGGATGCCGACGATCAACCAGCTGATCGCTCAACCGCGTGAAGTGCAGAAGTCGCGCAAGAAGGTGCCGGCGCTGCAGCAGTCGCCGCAGAAGCGTGGTGTTTGCACTCGCGTCTACACCACGACCCCGAAGAAGCCGAACTCGGCGCTTCGTAAGGTCGCCAAGGTGCGCCTGACGAACGGCTTCGAGGTGATCGGCTACATCCCCGGCGAAGGTCATAACCTCCAGGAGCACTCGGTGGTCATGATCCGCGGCGGCCGCGTCAAGGACTTGCCCGGCGTGCGCTACCACATCCTCCGCGGCGTTCTGGATACCCAGGGCGTCAAGAACCGTAAGCAGCGTCGTTCGAAGTACGGCGCGAAGCGTCCGAAGTAAGCGGGAACCAGCTCAATGTCTCGTCGCCACTCAGCGGAAAAGCGCGAAGTTCTTCCCGATCCGAAGTTCGGGAACATCATCGTCACGAAGTTCATGAACTCGGTGATGTACGCCGGCAAGAAGTCGGTCGCCGAAGGCATCGTCTACGGTGCGTTCGGCATCATCGAAGCCAAGACCAAGCAGAGCCCGCTCGGCGTGTTCGAGCAGGCACTCGAGAACGTCATGCCGACGATCGAAGTGCGCTCCCGCCGCGTCGGCGGCGCGACCTACCAGGTGCCGGTCGAAGTTCGTTCGGTGCGCCGTCAGGCGCTGGGCATTCGCTGGCTGATCTCGGCCGCGCGCGATCGCAACGAGAAGACGATGACCGAGCGGCTCTCGGCTGAGCTGCTCGACGCCTCGAACAACCGCGGCAACGCCGTCAAGAAGCGCGAAGACGTGCACCGGATGGCGGAAGCCAACCGCGCCTTCTCGCACTATCGCTGGTAACGGCGAAACACGGAATCTAAGGATCAACCCATGCCTCGCGTTCATGCCATAGAGAACTACCGCAATTTCGGTATCATGGCGCATATCGATGCCGGCAAGACCACGACCACCGAGCGCATCCTCTATTACACCGGCAAGAGCCACAAGATCGGCGAAGTGCACGAAGGTGCCGCGACGATGGATTGGATGGAGCAGGAGCAGGAGCGTGGCATCACGATCACCTCGGCTGCCACCACCGCATTCTGGGCCGGCAAGCGCCTGAACATCATCGACACCCCCGGCCACGTCGACTTCACCATTGAAGTCGAGCGTTCGCTGCGCGTGCTCGATGGCGCCGTCTGCGTGCTCGACTCGAACCAGGGCGTCGAGCCCCAGACCGAGACCGTCTGGCGCCAGGGCGACAAGTACAAGGTTCCGCGCATCGTCTTCGCCAACAAGATGGACAAGACGGGTGCCGACTTCTTCAAGTGTCTGGCCGACATCGTTGACCGCCTCGGCGCCAAGCCGATCGCGATCCAGCTTCCGATCGGTGCCGAGAACAACTTCAAGGGTCTCGTCGACCTCGTGAAGATGCAGGGCATCATCTGGAACGATGAATCGCTCGGCGCGAAGTTCGACTATGTCGACATCCCGGAAGATATGGTCGAGCAGGCCAAGGAATACCGCGAGAAGATGGTGGAAGCCGCCGTCGAGCTCGACGATGATGCATTGGCTGCCTTCCTCGACGGCAAGGAGCCGGACGAAGCGACGCTGAAGCGGTTGATCCGCAAAGCGGTGCTGACCGGCGCGTTCTATCCCGTGCTGTGCGGCTCGGCCTTCAAGAACAAGGGTGTGCAGCCGCTGCTTGACGCCGTCGTCGACTATCTGCCGTCGCCGATCGACGTGCCCGCGATCAAGGGCACCGACGACCGCGGCAACGAGGTCGTGCGCAAGGCGGACGACAAGGAGCCGCTCGCGCTGCTCGCGTTCAAGATCATGGACGACCCGTTCGTCGGCACCATCACCTTCTGCCGCATCTACTCCGGCGTCCTGCAGAGCGGCACCGGTGTCGTGAATTCGACGCGCGAGAAGAAGGAGCGCATCGGGCGCATGCTGCTGATGCATGCGAACAACCGCGAGGACATCAAGGAAGCCTATGCCGGCGACATCGTCGCGCTGGCCGGCCTGAAGGAAGCGCGCACCGGTGACACGCTGTGCGATCCCGACAAGCAGGTGATCCTGGAGAAGATGGAATTCCCCGAGCCGGTCATCGAGATCGCGATCGAGCCGAAGTCCAAGGCCGACCAGGAAAAGCTGGGCGTGGCACTGGCGAAGCTCGCCGCGGAGGATCCGTCCTTCCGCGTGTCGACCGACCAGGAGTCCGGCCAGACCATCCTCAAGGGCATGGGCGAACTCCATCTCGACATCAAGGTCGACATCCTCAGGCGTACCTACAAGGTCGACGCCAACATCGGCGCGCCGCAGGTTGCGTTCCGTGAGCGCGTCACCAAGAAGGCCGAGGTCAAGTACACCCACAAGAAGCAGACCGGCGGTACCGGTCAGTTCGCGGAAGTGTCGATCGTGGTCGAGCCGAACGAGCCCGGCAAGGGCTACGAGTTCGAGTCCAAGATCGTCGGCGGTGCGGTTCCGAAGGAATACATCCCCGGCGTCGAAAAGGGCCTCAACAGCGTGATGGGCTCTGGTGTCGTCGCGGGCTTCCCCGTGGTCGACGTCAAGGTTCAGCTCGTCGACGGCAAGTACCACGACGTCGACTCGTCGGCGCTCGCCTTCGAAATCGCATCGCGCGCGGCATTCCGCGAAGCGCTGCAGAAGGGCAAGTCCGTCCTGCTCGAGCCGATCATGAAGGTCGAAGTGGTGACCCCGGAAGACTACACCGGCTCGGTCATCGGCGACCTGAATTCCCGGCGCGGTCAGATCCAGGGTCAGGACATGCGCGGCAACGCCAACGTCATCAACGCGATGGTGCCGCTCATGAACATGTTCGGGTACGTGAACAACCTGCGCTCGATGAGCCAGGGTCGCGCGACCTTCACCATGCAGTTCGACCACTACGCAGAAGCGCCGGCCAATGTGTCGGCAGAAGTCCAGAAGAAGTTTGCCTGATTGTCGTCGGTCTCGAACTGACGATTGAACGGAGAGTCAAATGGCCAAAGCAAAGTTTGAACGTAACAAACCGCACTGCAACATCGGCACCATCGGTCACGTCGACCATGGCAAGACGTCGTTGACGGCTGCGATCACCAAGATCCTCGCCGAGACCGGCGGTGCGACGTTCACGGCGTACGACCAGATCGACAAGGCGCCGGAAGAGAAGGCGCGCGGCATCACCATCTCGACCGCCCACGTCGAGTACGAGACCAAGAACCGCCACTACGCCCACGTCGACTGCCCCGGCCACGCCGACTACGTGAAGAACATGATCACCGGCGCCGCCCAGATGGACGGTGCGATCCTGGTCGTGTCGGCTGCTGACGGCCCGATGCCGCAGACCCGCGAGCACATCCTGCTCGCCCGCCAGGTCGGCGTGCCCGCGCTCGTCGTGTTCCTCAACAAGTGCGACATGGTCGACGATCCGGAACTCCTCGAGCTCGTCGAGCTCGAAGTCCGCGAGCTGCTCTCGAAGTACGACTTCCCGGGCGACAAGATCCCGATCATCAAGGGTTCGGCGCTCGCCGCTCTCGAAGATTCCGACAAGAAGCTCGGCCATGACGCCATCCTCGAGCTGATGAAGAACGTCGACGAGTACATTCCGCAGCCGGAGCGTCCGGTCGACCAGCCCTTCCTGATGCCGGTTGAAGACGTGTTCTCGATCTCGGGCCGCGGCACCGTCGTGACCGGCCGTGTCGAGCGCGGCATCGTCAAGGTCGGCGAGGAAATCGAGATCGTCGGTCTGCGCGCCACGCAGAAGACCACGGTCACGGGCGTCGAAATGTTCCGCAAGCTGCTCGATCAGGGCCAGGCCGGCGACAACATCGGTGCGCTGCTCCGCGGCACCAAGCGCGAGGACGTCGAGCGCGGCCAAGTGCTGTGCAAGCCGGGTTCGGTCAAGCCGCACACCAAGTTCAAGGCTGAGGCCTACATCCTCACCAAGGAAGAGGGCGGTCGCCACACCCCGTTCTTCACCAACTACCGTCCGCAGTTCTACTTCCGCACCACCGACGTGACCGGTGTCGTGCATCTGCCGGAAGGCACCGAGATGGTGATGCCGGGCGACAACATCGCGATGGAAGTGCACCTGATCGTGCCGATCGCGATGGAAGAGAAGCTCCGCTTCGCGATCCGCGAAGGTGGCCGCACCGTCGGCGCCGGCGTCGTCGCCTCGATCATCGAGTAATTACGAGAATAGGGATTGGCGCGTAGCGAGTGTGACATTCGCTATTCGCTATTCGCCACCCCCCACTAAAGAGAGACCACGGCAATGAACGGCCAAAACATTCGTATCCGTCTCAAGGCGTTCGACCATCGTATCCTCGATACGTCGACCCGCGAGATCGTGAACACGGCGAAGCGCACCGGCGCGCAGGTCCGCGGACCCATTCCGCTGCCCACCCGCATCGAGAAGTTCACCGTCAACCGTTCGCCGCACGTCGACAAGAAGAGCCGCGAGCAGTTCGAGATGCGCACTCACAAGCGCCTGCTCGACATCGTCGATCCGACCCCGCAGACCGTCGATGCTTTGATGAAGCTCGACCTGGCCGCCGGTGTCGACGTCGAGATCAAGCTCTAAGATTTTTGGATCACGTTCGCGACTAGCGGACAGAAAGAACAGGAAGCACGCCGATGCGCTCCGGAGTGATCGCACAAAAGGTCGGGATGACGCGGGTCTTTACAGAGGCCGGCGAACATATCCCCGTGACCGTGCTGAAGCTCGGCAATTGCCAGGTCGTAGGCCACCGCACTGAAGAGAAGAACGGTTACGTCGCGCTCCAGCTTGGTTCTGGCAGCCGCAAGACCGTGTACATGCCCAAGGCAGAGCGCGGCCAGTTCGCGGTCGCCAAGGTCGAGCCGAAGCGGCAGGTCGAGGAATTCCGCGTCTCCGCGGATGCCATGATCCCCGTTGGCGCCGAGATCCTTGCCGATCATTTCGTCGTCGGCCAGTTCGTCGACGTCACCGGCACCTCGGTCGGTAAGGGCTTCGCCGGCGGTATGAAGCGCTGGAACTTCGGCGGTCTGCGCGCCACCCACGGTGTGTCGGTCTCGCACCGCTCGATCGGTTCGACCGGTGGCCGTCAGGACCCCGGCAAGACCTGGAAGAACAAGAAGATGCCCGGCCACATGGGTGTCGACCGCATCACCACGCTCAACCTTCGAGTCGTTCAGCTCGATGTCGAGCGCGGCCTGATCCTCGTCGAAGGCGCCGTTCCCGGCTCCAAGGGCGGCTGGATCCGCGTGCGCGACGCTGTCAAGAAGCCGCTGCCGAAGGATGCTCCGAAGCCCGGCAAGTTCAAGGTTGCTGGCGAAGCGGACGCTGCTCCGGCTGCGCAGGAGGCGTGAGATGGAATTGAAGGTCACGACCCTCGAAGGTAAGGAAGCCGGCTCGGTCCAGCTTTCCGACGCCATTTTCGGCCTCGAGCCGCGCCAGGACATCATTGCGCGTTGCGTGCAGTGGCAGCTCAACAAGCGTCAGGCCGGCACTCACAAGGCCAAGGGCCGCGCCGAGATCTGGCGCACCGGCAAGAAGATGTACAAGCAGAAGGGCACCGGCGGTGCTCGTCACGGCTCGGCCCGCGTGCCGCAGTTCCGCGGCGGTGGCCGTGCCTTTGGTCCGGTGGTGCGTTCGCACGCCACCGACCTGCCGAAGAAGGTCCGCGCGCTTGCCCTCAAGCATGCGCTGTCGGCCAAGGCCAAGGACGGCGATCTGCTGGTGATCGACAAGGCCGCGCTGGAAGCCGCGAAGACCAAGGCGCTGCTCGGCCACTTCTCGGGCCTCGGCTTGACCAACGCGCTGATCATCGACGGCGCCGAGCTCAACAACGGCTTTGCCGCTGCGGCCCGCAACATCCCGAACATGGACGTGCTGCCGATCCAGGGCATCAACGTCTATGACATCCTGCGCCGTCAGAAGCTCGTTCTGACCAAGGCCGCCATCGATGCGCTGGAGGCGCGCTTCAAATGACGAAGAACATCGAGCCTCGCCACTACGACGTGATCTTGTCGCCGGTCGTGACCGAAAAGGCGACGATCGCCTCGGAGCACAACAAGGTCCTGTTCAAGGTGGCCGCGAAGGCGACCAAGCCGCAGATCAAGGAAGCGATCGAGAAGCTGTTCGACGTCAAGGTCAAGAGCGTCAACACGCTGGTCCGCAAGGGCAAGACCAAGATCTTCCGCGGCAATCTCGGCTCGCAGTCGAACAGCAAGCGCGCGATCGTGACCCTCGAAGAGGGTCACCGGATCGACGTGACCACCGGTCTGTAAGGTCGTACGACGATGGCACTGAAAAAATTCAATCCCACGACGCCGGGCCAGCGCCAGCTGGTCATGGTCGATCGTTCGGCCCTCTACAAGGGCAAGCCGGTCAAGGCGCTCACCGAAGGCAAGCACTCCTCGGGCGGTCGCAACAACACCGGTCGCATCACCGTGCGCTTCCGCGGCGGCGGTCACAAGCAGACGCTGCGCATCGTCGACTTCAAGCGCGACAAGGTCGATGCACCCGCGACGGTCGAGCGGCTGGAATACGATCCGAACCGCACTGCGTTCATCGCGCTGGTCAAGTACGAAGACGGCACCCAGGCCTATATCCTGGCGCCGCAGCGCCTTGCCGTCGGTGATTCCGTGGTTGCCGGCAACTATGTCGACGTGAAGCCGGGCAACGTCATGCCGCTCGGCAACATGCCGGTCGGCACGATCATCCACAACATCGAGGTCAAGATCGGGAAGGGCGGCCAGCTCGCTCGTTCCGCCGGCACCTACGCCCAGCTCGTCGGCCGCGACCACGACTACGTGATCATCCGCCTGAACTCGGGCGAGCAGCGCCTGGTGCACGGCCGTTGCCGCGGCACGATCGGCGCGGTGTCGAACCCGGATCACATGAACACCTCGATCGGCAAGGCCGGCCGCAATCGTTGGCTGGGCCGCAAGCCGCATAACCGCGGTGTCTCGATGAACCCGATCGACCATCCGCACGGCGGTGGTGAAGGTCGTACCTCGGGCGGTCGCCACCCGGTCACCCCGTGGGGCAAGCCGACCAAGGGCAAGAAGACCCGCAGCAACAAGTCGACCAACAAATTCATTCTCCTAAGCCGCCACAAGCGGAAGAAGTAAGGAACGCCGGACATGGTTCGTTCAGTCTGGAAAGGCCCGTTCGTCGAGGGTTCTCTGCTCAAGAAGGCAGATGCCGCCCGCGCGTCCGGCCGTCACGACGTCATCAAGATCTGGAGCCGTCGCTCGACGATCCTGCCGCAGTTCGTCGGCCTGACCTTCGGTGTCTACAACGGTCAGAAGCACGTCCCGGTGGCCGTCAACGAGGAAATGGTCGGTCACAAGTTCGGCGAGTTCTCGCCGACCCGGACCTTCCATGGCCACTCCGGTGACAAGAAAGCCAAGAAGGCTTGAGGATTAAACGATGAGCAAACCTAAGCGCGAACGGAGCCTCGCCGAGAACGAGGCCAAGGCGGTCGCCCGGATGCTGCGGGTGAGCCCGCAGAAGCTCAACCTGGTCGCCCAGCTCATTCGCGGCCGGAAGGCAGCTGCTGCGCTCGCCGATCTGCAGTTCTCGCGCAAGCGGATCGCGGTCGACGTGAAGAAGTGCCTGGAATCGGCTATCGCAAACGCCGAGAACAACCACGACCTCGACGTCGACGATCTCGTCGTGGCGCAGGCCTTCGTCGGCAACGGCCTCGTGATGAAGCGCTTTGCCGCCCGCGGCCGTGGCCGCTCGGGCCGTGTCTACAAACCATTTTCGCAGCTGACGATCATTGTTCGTCAGGTCGAAGCCGAAGCAGCAGCGGCTTAAGGGTCGCAGGAGAAAACGATGGGTCAAAAGATCAATCCAATCGGTCTGCGTCTCGGCATCAACCGGACCTGGGATTCCCGCTGGTTCGCCGGCAAGCAGGAATACGGCAAGCTGCTGCACGAGGACGTCAAGATCCGCGAGATCCTGCACAAGGAGCTCAAGCAGGCGGCCGTCGCCCGCATCGTGATCGAGCGTCCGCACAAGAAGTGCCGCGTCACCATCCACTCGGCTCGTCCGGGCGTGGTGATCGGCAAGAAGGGCGCCGACATCGATAAGCTGCGCAAGAAGGTCGCGGACATCACCTCGTCCGACGTCGTCATCAACATCGTCGAGATCCGCAAGCCGGAGCTCGATGCGACGCTGGTGGCCGAGTCGATCGCGCAGCAGCTCGAGCGCCGCGTGGCGTTCCGCCGTGCCATGAAGCGCGCCGTGCAGTCGGCGATGCGTCTCGGCGCGGAAGGCATCCGCATCAACTGCTCGGGTCGCCTGGGCGGCGCGGAAATCGCGCGCATGGAGTGGTACCGCGAAGGTCGCGTGCCGCTGCACACGCTGCGCGCCGACATCGACTACGGCGTTGCGACCGCGTTCACGACCTTCGGCACCTGCGGTGTCAAGGTCTGGATCTTCAAAGGCGAGATCCTCGAGCACGATCCGATGGCCCAGGACAAGAGAATGGCCGAAGGCGAGACCGGCGGCGGTGGTGATCGCGGTGGCCGTGGGCGCCGTGACAACGCTGCGGCCTGACGCCAGCACAGAGAATTTGAGGGCTTGAAGCCATGATGCAACCTAAGAAAACGAAGTTCCGGAAGGCGCATAAGGGCCGTATCCACGGCGTTGCGTCTTCGGGTGCGACGTTGGCCTTCGGCCAGTTCGGCCTGAAGGCGACCGAGCCGGAGCGCGTTACCGCGCGCCAGATCGAAGCCGCTCGCCGCGCGCTGACCCGCCACATGAAGCGCGCCGGCCGCGTCTGGATCCGCGTGTTCCCCGACGTTCCGGTGTCGAAGAAGCCGGCCGAAGTCCGCATGGGCTCCGGCAAGGGTGCTCCGGAACTGTGGGTCGCGCGCGTCAAGCCCGGCCGGGTGCTGTTCGAGATCGACGGCGTCAACACCCAGACGGCGCGTGAAGCGCTGACCCTGGCGGCCGCCAAGCTGCCGATCAAGACGCGCTTCGTCGAGCGCATTGCGGAGTAATGGCCATGGCCCAGATGAAGATCGAAGACATCCGTGCATTGAGCCCTGATCAGCAGGATGACGCCATCCTGAACCTGAAGAAGGAGCGCTTCAACCTGCGCTTCCAGCGCGCCACCGGGCAGCTCGAGAACACCTCGCGCCTGCGCGAGGCTCGCCGTGACATCGCCCGCATCAAGACCGTCGCCGCGCAGAAGCGCGCGAAAGAGAAGTAAGGGGCTTACGAATATGCCGAAACGTACTTTGCAAGGCGTGGTCGTCAGCGACAAGACTGCCAAGACCGTTGTGGTGCGCGTCGATCGCCGCTTCACGCACCCGATCTACAAGAAGACGATCCGCCGTTCGAAGAACTACCACGCGCACGACGAGGACAACCAGTTCAAGCCGGGCGACATGGTGTGGATCGAGGAATCGAAGCCGATTTCGAAGTTGAAGCGCTGGATCGTGATCCGGGGCGAACACAAGAAAAGCGCCTGATCTGTTGGCTTTAGCCGACTGACTTCAGGAAAATGTTGAGCGCCGGCTGGGCTGGCGCAAGAGAGAAGAGGACGAGGTGCATCAATGATTCAGATGCAGACCAACCTCGACGTGGCCGACAATTCTGGCGCACGCCGTGTCATGTGTATCAAGGTGCTCGGAGGCTCCAAGCGCCGCTACGCCACGATCGGCGACATCATCGTCGTCTCGATCAAGGAAGCGATTCCGCGTGGCAAGGTGAAGAAGGGCGACGTGATGAAGGCCGTCGTGGTGCGCGTCCGCAAGGACATCCGCCGCGCCGACGGTTCGGTGATCCGCTTCGACCGCAACGCCGCCGTTCTAATCAACAACCAGTCCGAGCCGGTCGGCACCCGTATCTTCGGGCCCGTGCCGCGCGAGCTGCGCGCGAAGAACCACATGAAGATCATCTCGCTCGCGCCGGAGGTGCTGTGATGGCTGCGAAGATCCGCAAGGGCGACAAGGTCGTCGTGCTGACCGGTCGCGACAAGGGTCGCACCGGCGAAGTATTCGAGGTTCGCCCGGACGCCGGCACGGCGCTGGTGCGCGGTATCAACATGGTCAAGCGTCATCAGAAGCAGACGCAGGCCCAGGAGGGCGGCATCATCTCGAAGGAGTCGCCGATCCAACTGTCCAACATCGCGTTCGTCGGCAAGGATGGAAAGCCGACCCGCGTCGGATTCAAGATTCTGGCGGACGGCAAGAAGGTCCGCATCGCCAAGAGCTCGGGAGCTGAGATCGATGGCTGAGGTCGCTTACACGCCGCGCCTGCGCGCGGAATATGACGCGAAGATCCGGACGGAAATGACCGAGAAGTTCGGTTATGAGAACGTCATGCAGGTTCCGCGTCTGGACAAGGTCGTGCTGAACATGGGCGTTGGCGACTCCGTCAACGACCGTAAGAAGGCCGAGAACGCCGCCGCTGAATTGACGCTGATCGCCGGCCAGAAGGCGATCGTGACCTATTCGCGTATCGCGATCGCGACCTTCAAGCTGCGTGAGAACCAGCCGATCGGCTGCAAGGTCACGCTGCGCAAGGCCCGTATGTACGAGTTCATCGATCGCCTGGTGACGGTCGCGCTGCCGCGCGTCCGCGACTTCCGCGGCCTGAACCCGAAGAGCTTCGACGGCCGCGGCAACTACTCGCTCGGCCTCAAGGAACACATCATTTTCCCCGAGATCGACTTCGACAAGGTCACGGAAGCCCGCGGTATGGACATCACCGTCTGCACCACGGCCAAGACCGACGACGAGGCGAGGGCCTTGTTGACCGCTTTCAATTTCCCGTTCCGGCAGTGAGACGCTGACCTAAAGCCTCTCAAACGCGGATACCCAGGAGCCAAGCATGGCAAAGAAGAGTTCAGTCGAGAAGAACAACCGGCGCAAGCGGATGGCGAAGAACGCCGCCCCGAAGCGCGAGCGGTTGAAGGCGATCATCGCCGACAAGACGCTGCCGATGGAGGAGCGGTTCGCCGCCACCCTGAAGCTTGCGGAAATGCCGCGCAACTCGTCGGCGACCCGCATCCGTCTGCGTTGCGAGCTGTCGGGCCGTTCGCGCTCGAACTACCGCAAGACCAAACTGTCTCGCATCGCGATGCGCGACCTTGGCTCCAAGGGCATGGTCCCGGGCCTCGTGAAGTCCAGCTGGTAAGGAGGGTCGTTTAGATGTCTACGCACGATCCAATCAGCGATCTGATCACCCGTATCCGCAACGCGCAGATGCGTTCGAAGTCCAAGGTCTCCACGCCTGGCTCGAAGATGCGCGAGAACGTGCTCGAGGTCCTCAAGACCGAAGGCTACATCCGCGGTTACGCCACGCTTGAGCATTCCTCGGGCCGCAGCGAGATCGAGATCGAGCTGAAGTATTTCGACGGCGAGCCCGTCATCCGCGAGATCGAACGAGTCTCCAAGCCCGGACGTCGTGTTTACGCCTCGGTGAAGGCTCTGCCGCGGGTCAACAACGGGCTCGGCATTTCGGTGTTGTCGACGCCGAAGGGGATCATGGCCGACCACAGCGCGCGCGAAGCGAATGTGGGCGGCGAAGTTCTCTTCACGGTGTTCTGAGAAGGATTGTTGATCCATGTCACGTGTTGGCAAAAGGCCTGTGGCGGTTCCGTCGGGTGTGACCGCGACCGTCGACGGGCAGACCGTCAAGATGAAGGGGCCCAAGGGCCAGCTTCAGTTCGTCGTCCATAACGACGTCGAGGTGAAGCTCGAGAACGGCCAGGTCAAGGTGAACCCGCGGGTCGAGACCAACCGCGCGCGGGCGCTGTACGGTACCGCTCGCGCCCAGGTCGCGAATCTGGTCGAAGGCGTCACCAAGGGCTTTGAGAAGAAGCTCGAAATCACCGGCGTCGGTTACCGCGCCGCGATGCAGGGCAAGAACCTGCAGCTCGCGCTCGGTTACAGCCACGACGTGGTCTACGCGATCCCGGAAGGGATCACGATCACCGTGCCGAAGCCGACTGAGATCACGGTGACCGGCAGCGACATCCAGCGTGTCGGCCAGGTCGCCGCCGAGATTCGCTCCTATCGTCCGCCGGAGCCCTACAAGGGCAAGGGCGTGAAGTATGTTGGCGAATTCATCTTCCGCAAGGAAGGCAAGAAGAAGTAACGGAGCCGGTCATGTCCAAAGCCAAGGTTACCAATGCCCGGCGCAAGCGGAGTGTGCGGCTGAAGCTGCGCCGCTCCGGTGGCGGTCGTCCGCGTCTGTCGGTGTTTCGCTCGTCCAAGCACATCTACGCCCAGGTCATCGACGACCTGAAGGGCGAGACGCTGGCCTCTGCCTCGTCGCTCGAGAAGTCGATGCGCGACGGCGGCAAGACCGGCGCCGACATCGATGCGGCGAAGGCGGTCGGCAAGCTGCTGGCCGAGCGCGCCGCCGAGAAGGGCGTCAAGGAAGTCGTGTTCGATCGCGGCAGCTACCTCTACCACGGGCGCGTCAAGGCACTGGCCGACGCTGCGCGTGAGAGCGGGCTGAGCTTCTAACAGAATTTGAGGATTGAGGCGCAAGCCTCTGAAGGATTGGAAAAATGGCAGAACGCGAACAACGTGGTGGACGCGATCAACGCGGCGGCGGCGGACGTGAACGCCGGGAGGAGCGCGACAGCGAGTTCGTCGACAAGCTCGTCCACATCAATCGCGTGGCAAAGGTCGTCAAGGGCGGCAAGCGCTTCGGTTTCGCAGCGCTGGTCGTGATCGGCGACCAGAAGGGCCGCGCCGGCTTCGGTCACGGCAAGGCGCGCGAAGTGCCTGAGGCGATCCGCAAGGCGACTGAATCCGCCAAGCGCAACCTGACCCGCGTGTCGCTGCGCGAGGGCCGTACGCTGCATCACGACATCGCCGGCCGTCATGGCGCGGGCCGTGTCTACCTGCGTGCTGCTCCGGCCGGTACCGGCATCATCGCCGGCGGCCCGATGCGCGCCGTGTTCGAGACGCTCGGCGTCCAGGACGTGGTCGCGAAGTCGATCGGCTCGTCGAACCCCTACAACATGGTTCGCGCAACCTTCGACGCGCTGAAGCATCAGGATTCGCCGCGTTCGGTCGCAGCCCGCCGCAATATCAAGGTGTCCACCCTCCAGTCCCGCCGTATCGGCGGTGACGCCGAGGCGGCTGCCGACTAACGGAAGCTTTTCGGAGTAGACTCCCATGGCCAAGGCAGCAAAGACGATCAAGCTCGAGCAGACCGGCAGCGCGATCCGCCGCCATCACTCGCAGCGTTCGACGCTGATCGGACTCAAGCTCAACAAGATCGGCCGCACCAGCGAACTGCCGGACACCCCGGCGGTTCGTGGCATGATCGAGAAGGTTCACCATCTCGTTCGCATCGTCGACGAGAAGTAAGCAAAGGCGCAGGATCCCGAAAAGCGGGCACCCGTTTTCGGTGAAGATCATGCGCAAGAAACAAGGAGCAGGGCGATGAAGCTCAGCGATATCGCCGACAACGCCGGCTCGCGCAAGAAGCGTATGCGCGTCGGCCGTGGCATTGGTTCGGGCAAAGGCAAGCAGTCCGGCCGCGGTGGCAAGGGCCAGACCGCGCGTTCGGGCGTGCGCATCAAGGGTTTCGAAGGCGGCCAGATGCCGATGCATCGCCGTCTGCCGAAGCGCGGCTTCAACAACATCTTCCGCGTCGAGTTCGCCGAGATCAATCTCGACCGGCTCCAGGAAGCGGTCGATGCCAAGAAGATCGACGCCGGCAGCGTCGTGAACGTCGAGGCCCTGGTGAAGGGCGGCGTGCTGCGCCGCGCCAAGGCCGGCGTGCGGCTGCTCGGCCGCGGCGAGCTCAAGTCCAAGCTCAACATCGAAGTGCACGGCGCCACGAAGACCGCGATCGCCGCGGTCGAGAAGGCCGGCGGTTCGGTGAAGATCCTCGCCCCTGCCAAGGAAGAAGGCGAGGCGGCGTAACAACTGCGTCATTGGCCCGCGGCTCGCGGGCCTTTACGCGTGTGGGACGTGGACTTATCGAAGCCGAGCCCCAGATAATGTCCGGCGTCCGCTAGAGTAGCCCGGCCGCGGGCATGACGGCGCAATAGGCGGCGGGAGAAAGTCCAAGATGGCCTCTGCAGCGGAACAACTGGCAGCCAATCTCAATTTCGGTGCGTTTGCCAAGGCTGACGAACTGAAGAAGCGCATCTGGTTCACCCTGGGTGCGCTGCTCGTTTATCGGCTCGGGACCTACATCCCGCTTCCCGGCATCGATCCCAACATCTGGGAACAGGTGTTCCGCTCCCAGGCGGGCGGCATCCTCGGCATGTTCAACATGTTCGCCGGCGGCGGTATCCACCGCATGGCGATCTTCGCGCTGAACATCATGCCGTATATCTCGGCCTCGATCATCATCCAGCTCCTCACCACCGTCTCGCCGCAGCTCGAGGCGCTGAAGAAGGAAGGTGAGTCCGGCCGCAAGCTGTTGAACCAGTACACCCGCTATCTCACCGTGATCCTGGCCGCGTTCCAGTCCTACGGAATCGCGGTGGGCCTCGAGGGCGCCGGCAACGTCGTCAGCGACCCCGGCATGTTCTTCCGTCTGTCCACGGCGATCACGCTGACCGGCGGCACCATGTTCCTGATGTGGCTGGGTGAGCAGATCACCTCGCGCGGCATCGGCAACGGCATCTCGCTGATCATTCTCGCCGGCATCGTCGCCGAGCTGCCCGCGGCGCTCGCCAACATGCTCGAGCTCGGCCGTCAGGGCGCCATGTCGACCGGCCTGATCCTGGTCGTCATCATCATGGCGGTCGCCGTGATCGCCTTCATCGTGTTCATGGAGCGCGCCCAGCGCCGGCTGCTGATCCAGTATCCGAAGCGCCAGGTCGGCAACAAGATGTTCGAGGGCCAGTCCTCGCATCTGCCGCTCAAGCTCAACACCTCGGGCGTGATCCCGCCGATCTTCGCGTCCTCGCTGCTGCTGCTGCCGACCACGGTTGCCAACTTCAACGCCGGCAGCGGGCCGGAATGGTTCCAGTGGATCACGACCCAGCTCGGCCACGGCCGTCCGCTGTTCCTGATCATGTATCTCGCGCTGATCGTGTTCTTCGCGTTCTTCTACACCGCGATCGTGTTCAACCCGACCGAGACCGCGGACAATCTGAAGAAGCATGGCGGCTTCATTCCGGGCATCCGTCCGGGCGAGCGCACCGCGGAATATATCGACTACGTGCTGTCGCGCATCACCGTGCTCGGCGCTGTTTATCTGGCGATCGTCTGCTTGATCCCGGAAATCCTGATCTCCTACGCCTCGGTGCCGTTCTACTTCGGCGGCACCTCGCTGCTGATCGTCGTCAGCGTCACCATGGACACGGTGGCGCAGGTGCAGGGCTATCTGCTGGCGCATCAGTATGAGGGCCTGATCCGGAAGTCGAAGCTGCGCGGCCGCCGCCGCTAAGCGCGGCGTTCCCCAAGGGCGGCGCGACAGCGCCGCCGATTCGCCGCGCGAGCAACGCGCGGCGCCCGCCGAGGCGACCAGTCAGCCATTCCAAGACATCGGCAGAGCTGCTCTCCCTGCGACGCAATCACTGATTTCAAAGGCCTTCTTGGCGTCCTGGCATTTGCTCCCCTATGATATGGGTAGCGGTGCGACGCCGATTATGATTTGCACTGTCATTGGACTTCAAACACAGGTGCGCGACGTATCGCTCACCAATCCGGGGGGCGTACGCCGATGAGAATTATACTTCTGGGACCGCCGGGGTCGGGCAAGGGGACCCAGGCGCAGCTGCTGGTGCAGCGCTATGGCATCGTCCAGCTCTCGACCGGCGAGATGCTGCGCGCGGCCGTTGCGGCGGGAACGCCGGTCGGGCTGAAGGCCAAGGAGATCATGGCCAGCGGCGGTCTCGTGCCCGACGAGATCGTGGTGGGAATCATCTCCGACCGCATCGACCAGCCGGACGCCAAGAATGGTTTCATCCTCGATGGCTTCCCGCGCACCGTGCCGCAGGCCGAGGCGCTGGATGAGCTGCTCAAGCACAAGCATCTCAAGCTCGACGCCGTGGTCGAGCTCCGCGTCAACGAGAGCGCACTCCTGAGCCGCGTCGAGACTCGCGTCGCCCAGATGCGAGAGCGTGGGGAGGAGGTTCGGGTCGACGACACCCCGGAGGTCCTGACCAAGCGGCTCGCCAGCTACCGCAGCCAGACGGAACCCCTGATTCACTACTATTCCGAGCGGCGGAAGCTCTCGACCATCGACGGCATGATGGCCATCGACGAGGTCACCCGCGCCATTCATCGCCAGCTCCTGGCCCTCGGGGCGGTCGAACCCAAGACGCACGGCAAGGCCCAAGCGCGCAGCGCGGCCAAGTCGGGGCCCGCCAAGAAGGGTACCAAGAAGGCCAAGGTAGCTAAAAAGCCGGCGAAAACGGCCAAAAAGGCTGCCAAATCCGCTAAAAAGGCCGCTAAGAAGGCCGTAAAGGGCACCAAGAAGGCGGCCAAGAAAGCGGCCAAGAAAACGGTCAAAAAGGCAGCCAAAACGACCGCCAGGAAGTCTGTCAAAAAAGGTGCCAAAAAGGCCGCAAAAAAGGTCACGAAAAAGCGAGCTAAGCGCTAGCAGCGGTTGACGAAAGCCCCCTGAATCCCCTAATAAGCCCCGCATCCAAGTCGGATAGTTTCAAACGATGCCGGGCCCCAGGAAGACTAGGGGTGGGCGTCGTGTTCGCGTTTGTGAACACCTGCCCGAGAAACCAAGCACTTAAAGCCTGATTCCTGACGAGGGATCGGCAACAGGAGAGAAGGCCGTGGCCCGTATTGCCGGCGTGAACATTCCGACCAACAAGCGCGTGCTGATCGCGCTCCAGTACATCCATGGCATCGGCCAGAAGATCGCTGGTGAGATCCTGGAGAAGGTGAAGATCCCCGAGGATCGTCGCGTCAACCAGCTCAGCGATGCCGAAGTGCTCCAGATCCGCGAAGTGATCGACCGCGACTATCTCGTCGAGGGCGACCTGCGTCGTGAGGTCGGCATCAACATCAAGCGTCTGATGGACCTCGGCTGCTATCGCGGCCTGCGTCATCGTCGTGGCCTGCCGGTGCGCGGTCAGCGTACCCACACCAATGCGCGTACGCGCAAGGGTCCGGCCAAGGCCATCGCCGGCAAGAAGAAGTAAGTTTTCGAATCCAATCGCGGCGTGTGGCGAAAGGGGAGACCCGTTCGCCACGCGCCTTTCGTTCCACAGGTGTAGCCGCTGGCATTACGGCGGCGTTTGAGATCTTCAGGAAAGGTACTCTATGGGCAAGGAAGCCACCCGCGTTCGTCGTCGTGAGCGCAAGAACATCGCCTCCGGCGTCGCGCACGTGAACTCTTCGTTCAACAACACGACCATCACCATCACCGACGCGCAGGGCAACACGATTGCCTGGTCTTCCGCCGGCACGATGGGCTTCAAGGGTTCGCGCAAGTCGACGCCGTACGCCGCGCAGGTTGCCGCCGAGGACGTGTCGAAGAAGGCGCAGGAGCACGGCATGCGCACGCTCGAAGTCGAAGTCGCTGGTCCCGGTTCGGGCCGCGAGTCGGCGCTCCGTGCGCTTCAGGCCGCGGGCTTCACCGTCACCTCGATCCGCGACGTGACCACGATCCCGCACAACGGTTGCCGTCCCCGCAAGCGTCGGCGCGTTTGATACCAAGTTGCGGGCGCATTGGTCGCCCGCAATGACTTTTTGCAAAGCCGCGCGAATGATCCGCGGCCTTTCTCCAACGCCAGTGTCTGCACTAGCAGTTTGACTGGCCTGTATGGGTGAAACAGTGACGATCCAGAAAAATTGGCAAGAACTGATTCGGCCGAACAAGCTCCAGATCCAGCCCGGCAGCGATTCGAACCGTTTCGCGACCATCGTCGCCGAGCCGCTCGAGCGCGGCTTCGGCCAGACGCTCGGCAACGCGCTGCGCCGCATCCTGCTCTCCTCGCTCCAGGGCGCGGCGGTGCAGTCGGTGCACATCGATGGCGTGCTGCACGAGTTCTCCTCGATCGCGGGCGTCCGTGAGGACGTCACCGACATCGTGCTCAACATCAAGGACATCTCGATCAAGATGCAGGGCGAAGGCCCCAAGCGCATGGTCGTGAAGAAGCAGGGCCCGGGCGTCGTCACCGCCGGCGACATCCAGACCGTGGGCGACGTGGTCGTGCTCAACCCGGACCTCCAGATCTGCACGCTCGACGAGGGCGCCGAGATCCGCATGGAGTTCACGGTCGCCACCGGCAAGGGCTACGTGCCCGCCGAGCGCAACCGTCCCGAGGACGCGCCGATCGGACTGATCCCGGTCGACAGCCTGTACTCGCCGGTCCGCAAGGTCTCCTACAAGGTCGAGAACACCCGTGAGGGCCAGATCCTCGACTACGACAAGCTGACCATGACGATCGAGACCAACGGCGCGCTGACGCCGGATGACTCGGTGGCTTATGCCGCCCGCATCCTGCAGGATCAGCTCAACGTGTTCGTCAACTTCGAAGAGCCGCGCAAGGAAGTCGCCCAGGAGATCATCCCGGACCTGGCCTTCAACCCGGCCTTCCTCAAGAAGGTGGACGAGCTCGAGCTGTCGGTGCGTTCGGCCAACTGCTTGAAGAACGACAACATCGTCTACATCGGCGACCTCGTGCAGAAGAGCGAAGCGGAAATGCTCCGCACCCCGAACTTCGGCCGCAAGTCGCTGAACGAGATCAAGGAAGTGCTGGCCCAGATGGGTCTGCATCTCGGCATGGAAGTGCCGGGCTGGCCGCCGGAGAACATCGACGAGCTCGCCAAGCGCTTCGAGGATCACTACTGAGCGCAGCATGATCCCGGAAAAGTGCGAAGCGGTTTTCCGATAAGGATCATGCTCAAACAAGAAAGCGAAAGCGCAACGCGCTTTCGCGGGCGAACGCAGGCAGCCCACCTGAGCAACATGTCCGACGAACCGTCGCGGCAGTTTCAAACTAAGGAATAGTTACATGCGTCACGGCAAGGTTCATCGGAAGCTCAACCGCACGGCCGAGCATCGCCGCGCGATGTTCGCCAATATGTGCGCCGCGCTGATCAAGCACGAGCAGATCGTCACCACGCTGCCCAAGGCCAAGGAACTCCGTCCGATCGTCGAGAAGCTCGTCACTCTCGGCAAGAAGGGCGGCCTGTCCATGCGTCGCCAGGCCATCTCCGAGATGCGCGACAAGGATCAGGTCAAGAAGCTGTTCGACGTGCTGGCGCCCCGCTACAAGGACCGCCAGGGCGGCTATACCCGCATCATCAAGGCCGGCTTCCGCTACGGCGACAACGCTGCGATGGCCGTGATCGAGTTCGTCGATCGCGACGTCGATGCCAAGGGCCAGGACTCCGGTCCGGTGCAGGAGAAGGAAGCCGAGGCGGCGTAAGCCGGCCGGTACCTCAGTTTTCAGAAAGCGGCGCCCCTGGGCGCCGCTTTTTTGTATGGCGCGGCGATATCTCATGCCGTGCATCGTCTGGTGAACGCGATTCCGGCCGGGGGCTGTCGATGAGGATTGTGCTTGGGATCGCGCTGGCGCTGTTGATGTCGCCGGCCTCTGGCGAGACGCTGGTCGAGCGCGGTGCCTATCTCGTCAACAGCGTGATGGTCTGCCACAACTGCCACACGCCGCGCGGACCGCAAGGGCTCGATCTTTCGCGCGCGCTCGCGGGCGGCAGCCAGGTTTTCGATGAGCCTGCCTTCAAGGTCACCGGCTCCAACATCACGCCGGACAAGGACACCGGGACCGGCAACTGGAGCGATGCCGAGCTGAAGCGGTTTCTGGTCAGCGGCAGCAGGCCGAACGGGACCAAGGTCGCGCCGATCATGCCGACCGCGTTCTACACGGTGCTCACGGCCCGGGATCTCGATGCGCTTACCGCTTACCTGCGCTCAGTACCCGCAGTGCGCCACGAAACGCCGGCGCCGGAATACAGGATCGCGCTGAAGCCGGAAACGCCGACCTATGCTGGCAAGCAGGCGACCGAGGCCGAGTTCTCCGACAAGCTCGCGCGCGGCCGCTATCTCCTGACCATCGCCCATTGCCTGGAATGCCACACGCCGGAGGGCCCGTCCGCCGTGCATGACTTCGCGGGTGCGAGCGGCAAGGGTGGCCGGACATTCAAGGGGCCGTGGGGCGAATCCATCTCCCCCAATATCACCGCGGATCCCGCGGCCGGCCTGGGCGGCTGGAGCGACGACGAAATCAAACGTGCGATTACGCAAGGCATCGCGCGCGATGGCCACAAGCTCAAGCCGCCGATGGCCTATGCTGCCTATGCCAGCATGACGGCGCAGGACCTCGATGCCATCGTCGCGTTTCTCAGGACGCTACCGCCGCGGCAATAGTGCCGTAGGGTGGGCAAGGGTGCGCTCTCCGCGCGCCGTGCCCACCATTTCGCTTTCAACTCGTGTCGAAAAGATGGGCGCGCTTCCGCCTTCGCTCTTCGCGCTACGTCGGGCAAGTCGCGCACCCTACGATTTCGCAGTTGTGGCGATTGAAGCGGCGTGCGCTGGACACGATATCCGCTTCAGCAACAATGGAGATGATTCATGAAGATCGACCTTTCCGGAAAGACCGCCCTCGTGACCGGCTCCACCGCCGGCAACGGCCACGCCATCGCAAAAGGTCTCGCTGCGTCCGGCGCGAGCGTGATCATCAACGGTCGCGGCCAGGACAAGGTCGATGCCGCCGCGCGCAAGCTGGAAGGGGCAGGCCTTAAGGTCCGCGGCATCGCCGCCGACGTCTCGACCGCAGCGGGCTGCAAGGCGCTCGTCTCGGCGCTGCCGGAGGTCGACATCCTCATCAACAATGCCGGCATCTTCGAGCCAAAAGACTTCTTCGAGATCCCTGACGAGGACTGGAGCCGCTTCTTCGAGGTCAACGTCATGAGCGGCGTGCGGCTGTCGCGCGCCTATATGAAGGGCATGCTCAAGCGCAACTGGGGCCGCATCGTCTTCATCTCATCGGAGTCCGGGCTCAACATTCCCGTCGAGATGATCCACTACGGCATGAGCAAGACGGCCCAGCTCTCGGTCGCCCGCGGCCTCGCGCAGCTCACCCGCGGCACCGGCGTCACCGTCAATTCCGTGCTGCCGGGTCCGACCATGTCGGAAGGCGTCGAGACCTTCGTGAAGGATCTCGCCAAGCAGAATGGACAGTCGGTGGATGAGGCCGCGGCCAATTTCGTCAAGCAGCATCGCCCGAGCTCGCTGATCCAGCGCTTCGCCAGCGTCGACGAAATCGCCAACATGGTGGTCTATGTCGCGTCGAAGGAAGCGTCCGCGACCAACGGTGCGGCGCTGCGCGCGGAAGGCGGCATCGTCAATACGATCGCCTGAGACTGCGCGAAGGCGTGGCACCGGAAGCGTGGCACCGTAGGGTGGGCAAAGCGACTTGTCCGCCGTAGCTCGAAGAGCGAAGGCGGAAGCGTGCCCACCACTTTTGTCGCACCGGTTGCGAGATGGTGGGCACGGCGCGAGCGCGCCTTTGCCCACCCTACGCAGCTTCGCCCTAACGTTGTGACTGCTACCACCCCTCCAGCACGATCTTCCCGCGCGACTTGCCGCTTTCGAGCAGCGCATGCGCGCGCTTGAGGTTGGCCGCGTTGATCGTGCCAAAGGTCTGGTCGAGCGTGGTGCGCAGCACGCCCTTGTCGATGAGGTCGGAGACGTCGTTGAGCAGATGATGCTGCGCGATCATGTCGGGCGTCTGGAAAGAGGAGCGCGTGAACATCGATTCCCAGTGTACCGAGATCGCCTTGCCCTTGAAGGTGCTCACGGCGAACTCCGGGGGATCGTCGATCAGGCCGAACCGACCCTGCGGCGCCATGAACTCGGCGATCGCCTTGTAGTGCTGGTCGGTGAAGGTAAGGCTCGCTACCAGCGCGACCGGCGGCAGCCTCAAGCTCTCGATCTGCTCCTTCATCGGCTTGCCGTGGTCGATCACCGCATGCGCGCCGAGATCGAGGCACCATTTTTGCGACTCCGGCCGCGTCGCCGTCGCGAGCACCGTGAGGCCCGTGAGGCGGCGCGCAAGCTGGATCAGGATCGAGCCGACGCCGCCGGCGCCGCCCGTGATCAGCAGCGTGCGCGGATCGACGCTCTTGCCGGGCACCGCGCCGAGCCGGTCGAACAGCAATTCCCAGGCGGTGATGGAGGTGAGGGGGAGGGCTGCGGCCTGCGCGAACGAGAGCGACTTCGGCTTGACGCCGACGATGCGCTCGTCGACCAGGTGGAATTCGGAATTGGTGCCCTGGCGCAGGATCGAGCCGGCGTAAAACACCTCGTCGCCCGGCTTGAACAGTGTGACGTCCGGACCCACGGCATCGACGATTCCGGCCGCGTCATAGCCAAGAATCTTCGTCTCGCCCTCGGGCGGGGCGGCACGCTTGCGTACCTTGTAATCGACCGGGTTCGCCGAGATTGCCTTCACGGCGACGCGGATATCGCGCCCCTTGGGCTCGGGCTTTGCGGTCTCGAAATCGATCAGCGCGTCCTGATCCTCGATCGGAAGCGATTTTTTGTAGCCGACGGCCTTCATGGCTTGTCTCCATCAAATGGCGCGTAGCTTGTGATGTGCGCCTGGCCCGCTAACTGTCCCGCTAGCCCCGATTTGGCAAGTACTGTAAATTCGGGGATATAGTCCCTGTTTGGATACTATTGGGAAAACACGCATGAAGCGGCGAGATTTTACCCGGCGTCCCGGCTGCTCGGTCGAGGCGACGCTGGACCTGATCGACGGCAAGTGGAAGGGCGTGATCCTCTACCACCTCCAGGACGGCACCCAGCGCTTCGGCGAACTGCGCCGCCGGATGCCCGGCATCACCCAGCGCATGCTGACAAAGCAGCTTCGCGCGCTGGAGGAGGACAAGCTCGTCATCCGCAAGGTCTATGCCGAAGTGCCGCCACGCGTGGAATATTGCCTCTCCGAGCTCGGCGAGAGCCTGCGGCCGGTGATCGACATCCTGAAGGCCTGGGGCGAAAGCCATCAGCAACGGCTGTCCTGCGCGCCGCCGCCCGAAGCGGAGCCGGTCAAGAAGCCGAAGCGCGCAGCGTAACTCTCCGGGAGCGGACCGTGCCGCTCCCGGAAGAGATTGCATCAGAACGCAAACTGCGTGCGCAACGCGACCGCATCGAACTTCGAGCCGGTGTCCGCCGCCGACACCGCCGAGGCCTGCTTCGACACCGTGCCATGCAGATAGTCGAGCATGAAGCGCACATTGCCGTTGACGTACCAGTTGAGCGCCAGCGTGTAGACGGTTTGCCGCCCGCCGGCGATGCCGGCGGCGGTCGCCAACTGATCGTTCAGATCTATGGTCGAGTAGCGACCGGCGATCTCCCAGGCACCCCAGCCGCCGCCGTTGATCGAGAACGGATTGTTCGGCTTGACGCCGCCATAGGCCGCGTTGCTCGGATTGTACTTGCGCGATTCACCGGTCAGGACATAGGCCGCCTGTGCGTAGCCGCCCTGGAATTTCAGGCTCGATGTACCGATGGGCGCCACCGCGGTGTTCGCACCGCGATCGATGTTGAACCAGTAGTATTCGCCCTGGACCCAGAGCGGTCCATAGGTGGCCGCGGCTTCCACGCCATAGACCTGCGCGCCCGACACATTTGCAATCGCACCGGTCGAGATCAGCGTCGTGGGATCGATGCGCAGCTCGGGACGATCGCTGAGCGTGAGCGTTTGCGTGTTCGCGAGCAGATTGCGCGGCGGCTGGATCAGCCATTCCGCGTCGGCGCCGAGATGCACCGAGTAGTCGTTGCCGCTCACGACCTGACCCGCAACGCGGGCGGTCGCGCCATATTGCTCGCTGGTCCCGGGAGGTGACACGCTCGAGGCCGAGTGAATGGCACCCGAGGTCGGGCCGGTCACGTAAGCGCCGGCCCAGAACACGTCATTGTACCAGCGGGCACCGGCGGCGGAACGGAAGTCGCCGGCGGCGATATTTTGCGCGATGATGCCGACCGAGGCGCGTTCCATGAAGGCAATGTCGTTGGAACTCGTGGATTCATCCAGGGTCCAGGCAAGGTCCATGATGCCGGCTTCGATTGCCATCTTGCCGCCGAACGGCTTCAGCCCCGTGTAGCTCACCCAAGCATTCTCGATGCCGGAGGTGCCTCCGCCCGGCAGGAAGCCGACAGGGGTCGCGCCGGCGGCGCCCGTGCCGCCAAATCCGTCGGACGAGCCCCCGAAATCGTAGATCAGCGCGAAATTCCAGTCTTCGAGGAATTTGCCGACGACACCGATGCGCGCGCGACGCACGTTTTCGCCGCTGTCCAGCTTTTGCGGCACAGTTGCCGCCGTGTTGGGACGATAGTCATAGCCGCCCATATCGTAGTGCACGCGACCGGTGATCGCGACGCAGTTTGCCCCATCGGCGGTGCAGATGGTCGGCCGATTGTTCGGCATCGTCACGACGGCGCCGGACGCGGGCGCCGGTCCCTTGAGCGGGATCGCCGCGTTAGCATTGGCCACGGCCGCCTTCGCCTCCGAGCGGGCTTCGGCCTTGGCCTCTGCCTTTGCTTCGACTTTGGCCTTCGCCGTGGCCGCCGTGTTGGCGGCGGTCTGGCTCTGGAGCTTGTCGAGCTTCTGCTCCAGCATCTTCAATTGCTGCTTCAGCAGAGCGATCTCCTGATCGCTGCTGCTTGCCGTTTGGGCCTGGGCCTGCGAGGCCGCCAGCGCACCGGCGAGACCAATCGCGGTGGCCGCAAGTCTTGTCCTGCTCACATCATGACTCCATCGTTTGACGAACTTCCCCAAGTCGCAACGGGAGAGCCTAGGTATGATCGATGACTGCCCCGCGACGCTGCGCCCGGTTGCGCGGTTCCCACTGATGCCAATTCGCCGCAACCGAATCCGCTCGACACCACAATGGTGGATGACGCGCATCATGCCAATCCACCGCCCAGGTAAATTGTCATTTCGCATGCGGGACTTGCAAGGCGGACACACCGGAAAGGCGGCTGAATAATGCCCCCTGGCGCCCTTCTATTGGCGGGCGAACGCGCCTATATTCCGGCGTCTTTTCCGAGAGGTAGGAATGTTTCGATCGACCCGGACCGCCGTCATCACGGCATTGTGCATAGCGTTTTCAGCCCACCTCAATCCGGCCGCCGCGCAGGACCGCCGTGTCCCGTCCTCGCCCGCCGAACTGCGGCTGTCCTATGCGCCGATCGTGCAGCGGGTGCAGCCGGCCGTCGTCAACGTCTACGCGGCCAAGGTGGTGCAGAACCGCAACCCGCTGTTGGACGACCCGATCTTCCGCCGCTTCTTCGGCGTGCCGGGCCAGCAGCCCGAGCAGATGCAGCGCTCGCTCGGCTCCGGTGTCATCGTCGATGCCTCCGGCCTCGTCGTCACCAACGTCCACGTCATCGAGGGCGCGGACCAGGTGAAAGTATCGCTGTCGGACAAGCGGGAATTCGAGGCCGAGATCCTGCTGAAGGATCCGCGCACCGATCTCGCCGTGCTGCGCCTGAAGGACACCAAGGAGAAGTTTCCGACCCTCGACTTCACCAATTCCGACGAACTGCTGGTTGGCGACATCGTGCTCGCGATCGGCAATCCCTTCGGCGTCGGCCAGACCGTGACCCACGGCATCATCTCGGCGCTCGCGCGCACCCAGGTCGGCATCACCGACTACCAGTTCTTCATCCAGACCGATGCGGCCATTAATCCCGGCAATTCCGGCGGCGCGCTGGTCGATATGAGCGGAAAGCTCGCCGGCATCAATACCGCGATCTATTCGCGGTCCGGCGGCTCGCAAGGCATCGGCTTTGCGATTCCCGCCAACATGGTGCGCGTCGTCGTCGCCTCCGCCAAGAGCGGCGGCAAGGCGGTGAAGCGGCCGTGGTTAGGGGCAAAATTGCAGGCGGTGACGCCCGAGATCGCCGAGAGCCTCGGCCTGCGTTCGCCGACCGGCGCGCTGGTCGCAAGCGTGGTCTCGACCGGCCCCGCGGCCAAGGCCGGCCTGAAATCCTCCGATCTCATCACCGGGATCGACGGCCAGACCGTGGATGATCCCAACGCCTTCGATTACCGTTTCGCCACGCGTCCGCTCGGCGGCACGGCGCAGATCGACGTGCAGCGCGGCGGTAAGCCACTCAAGGTCACGATCTCGCTCGAGACCGCACCCGACTCCGGCCGCAACGAACTCGTCGTCACCGCGCGCTCGCCGTTCCAGGGCGCGAAGGTCTCGTCCATCACGCCGGCGGTTGCCGACGAGCTGCATCTGGACGCCGACACCGAAGGCGTCGTGATCACCGATCTCGGCGGCGACAGCGCGGCTGCGAGTGTCGGCTTCCAGAAGGGCGACATCATCCTCGCCGTCAACAACCAGAAGATCGGCAGGACCGCCGACCTCGAAAAGGCGGCGGGCGAACGGCCGCGGATCTGGCGCATCACGCTGGTGCGCGGTGGCCAGCAGATCAACGTCACGCTGGGCGGATGAGCCCGAAGCGACCACAGGAGACGCCAACTCTCTTTGCCGCGGCGGGGCTCGACCACGAGGCTCCGCATCCGCTGCCGGACCGGCTGCGCCCGCGCGCGCTGTCGGAGGTCGTAGGCCAGGACCATATCCTCGGTCCCGATGGTGCGCTGACGCGCATGCTGGAGACGCGCACGCTCGGATCGCTGGTGTTCTGGGGCCCGCCCGGCACCGGCAAGACCACGGTGGCGCGGCTGCTGGCCGATGCGACCGATCTGCATTTCGAGCAGATCTCCGCGGTGTTCTCCGGCGTCGCCGATCTGAAGAAGGCGTTTGACGCCGCACGCGCCCGCCGCGAGATGGGCAAGGGCACGCTGCTGTTCGTCGACGAGGTGCATCGCTTCAATCGCGCCCAGCAGGATTCGTTTCTGCCGGTGATGGAGGACGGCACCGTCGTGATGGTCGGCGCGACCACCGAAAACCCGTCCTTCGAGCTCAACGCGGCGTTGCTCTCTCGTGCGCGCGTGCTGGTGTTTCGCTCGCTCGATGCCGCCGCGATCGAAAAACTGTTCGCGCATGCCGAAGAGGTCGAGGGCCGCAAGCTGCCGCTCGATGACGAGGCGCGCGCCGTGCTGGTGCGCATGGCCGACGGCGACGGCCGGGCCTCGCTGACGCTTGTCGAGGAGGTCTGGCGTTCGGCGCGGGCGGACGAGATTTTCAACGCGGCGCAGTTGCAGGAGATCCTGCAGCGCCGCGCGCCGATCTACGACAAGTCGGCCGACGGTCACTACAACCTGATCTCGGCGCTGCATAAGTCGGTGCGGGGCTCCGACCCCGACGCCGCGCTGTATTACCTCGCGCGCATGCTCGATGCCGGCGAGGACCCGCTGTTTCTGGCCCGCCGCGTCGTGCGCATGGCGGTCGAGGACATCGGCCTTGCCGATCCGCAGGCGCTCGTCATTGCCAACGCGGCCAAGGACGCCTTCGACTTCCTCGGCCATCCCGAGGGCGAGCTCGCGATCGCACAGGCCGTCGTCTATCTCGCCACCGCGCCGAAATCGAACGCCGTCTACACGGCTTTCAAGGCCGCGATGCAGGTCGCAAAACAGGCCGGCTCGCTGCTGCCGCCAAAGCACATCCTCAATTCCCCGACCAAGCTGATGAAGTCCGAAGGCTACGGCGCGGCCTACGAATACGACCACGACGCCCCCGACGCCTTCTCCGGCCAGGACTACTTTCCGGAAGCCCTGGGCCGCCAGACCTTCTACGACCCGCCCGAGCGCGGTTTTGAGCGCGAGATCCGCAAGCGGCTGGATTACTGGGCCAAGCTGCGGAAGGAGCGGGGAGGCTCGCGCTAGAAACGGCCATTTCGCCGTGACGGGAGCCGGCTTTTAGGGTACGCAGGCAACCATGAGCCGCCGCATCAAGAGAATGAACCCAAAGCCCCGCTCGCGTGACGAGCGCGACGATTCGCGTCCATTCAAGGCGCGCACTGCGAAGAAGGCGGGACCACGGCTGGGTGGCAAGCCGGGTGCGAAGCCGCCGCGCTTTGCGGCGGAGCGTGCCGAGCGGCGGCCGCCCAAGGCTGCGCCCGAAGCGTCTGCGCCGGCAAAGCCCGTCGAGGCGCTGCTGCCGACCAAGGTGCAGACCGTCAAGGTGACGGCTGATGAAAACAACATGCGCGTCGATCGTTTCCTGGAAGCGCGCTTTCCCGGCCTGTCGTTCTCCCACATCCAGCGCGTCGTCCGCAAAGGCGAGCTGCGCGTGGACGGCAAGCGTGTCGACAGCAAGGATCGGCTGGAGGAGGGCCAGAGCGTCCGCATCCCGCCGTTGAAGCTCGACACGCCAAAGGCCGTCGGCGAGCTGTCGGAAGGTGCCCAAAAGACGCTTCAGGCGCTCAAAGAGATGACGATCTACGAGGACGACGACGTCCTCGTCCTGAACAAGCCTCTCGGCCTCGCCGTGCAGGGTGGCTCGGGCATGACACGGCACATCGACCAGATGCTGGAGGTGATGCGCGATTCCAAGGGCCAGAAGCCGCGCCTGGTCCACCGCATCGACCGGGAGACCTCGGGCTGTCTCCTGATCGCCAAGACGCGGTTTGCCGCCTCGCATCTGACCGGCGCCTTCCGCTCGCGGTCCGCGCGAAAAACCTATTGGGCGCTGGTGCCGGGTCTGCCGAAGCCGAAGCAGGGCCGCATCTCGACCTTCCTCGCGAAGGAAGAGAGCGAGGACGACACCATCATGCGCATCGCCCAGCATGGCGACGAGGGCGCGAGCCACGCGGTGACGTATTATGCGGTGGTCGAGACTGCCGGCAACAAGCTGACCTGGGTGTCGCTCAAGCCCGTGACCGGCCGCACCCATCAGCTGCGCGCCCACATGGAGCATATCGGCCACCCCATCGTCGGCGATCCCAAATATTTCAACATCGAGAACTGGCAGCTGCCGGGCGGACTGCAAAACCGGCTGCATCTGCTCGCGCGCCGCATCGTGATTCCGCATCCCCGCGGCGGCGTGATCGACGCCACCGCGCCATTGCCGCCGCACATGCAGCAGTCGTGGAATCTGCTCGGGCTCGATGCGAGCCGGTTCGATCCGATCGAGAACGCGCCGGAAGAGTAGGGATTGGGGCCTCGCTACCAGCCCCGTCATTGCGAGGAGCGAAGTGACGAAGCAATCCAGAATGCTTCTGCGGATACAGTCTGGATTGCTTCGCTGCGCTCGCAATGACGGTGTTGAGGCAGTGGCGACTGGCCCCCTCACTTCCGAAACTGCTCCAGAAACATCCGCAGACTGTCGTGCGGGCTCTCGACATCCGTGATCAGCCAGCCTTCGGGTCCGTTGACCAGGACGAAGTTCAGCGTGACCTTTCGCCCGCGATTGTCGAAATTCGCCGCGACATAGGTCTTGTCGTATTGCCTGCGAACGACCGCGATCGCGACCGGGCCGAGCTTCCAGCTCGGGCTCTGCACCAGGAAGTCGTAGGGCTCGACCCTCGGCGCGCTCCAGGCCTTGCGCAGGCTGGGGTCGAAGAATTGCCGGGCGGAGGCGGCATCGCGCGGCAGGCCTTTTGACAGTTCCGGCGCGCCATCGCCGTAATGCGCGTAGACATTGCGGACCAGCGATTCCGGGGTGCGGAAACCGGCGTCCGCCGCGGCCAGCCAGAGCCCGGCGAGCAGGGCCACAATGCCCGCAAGTTCCCTCATGCCTTGCCGCTCGCTTTATCAGCCGCCGGACTTGGCTTACAAGCCTAGCATTCAGAGACCGGGGCCGAAACGAGATGCGCGAATTGTTCGATGAGGTTGCGGGGCGGTCCCCGCTCGATCCGCAGGAGGCGGTGCGCCAGGCCGCGCGTACGCCGCAGCGCAAGCGCTTCTACAAGGAGGCGGGCGTGGCCGAGGCCGAGGGCGGCTTCGCCATCACGCTTGACGGCAGGCCGATCCGGACGCCATCGGCCCGGCAGGTGGTGATCCCGTCGCGCGCGCTGGCCGATGCCGTGGCCGCGGAATGGGCGGCCCAGGGCGAGACGATCAATCCCGTGACCATGCCGCTGACGCGGATCGCCAACAGCGTCGTCGAGGGTGTCATCGATCGCGTCGAGCTCGTCAGCGAGGACCTTGCCAAATACTTCGAGACCGACCTGCTGTTCTATCGCGCCGGCCACCCCGAAGGGCTGGTCGCCCGCGAGGCCACGCATTGGGATCCCGTGCTGTTCTGGGCTGCGGAGACGCTGGGCGCGCATTTCATCCTGTCCGAAGGCATCATGCATGTGAAGCAGCCGGACGAGGCCGTTCAGGCCGCCCGCGCCGCGCTCCCCGGTGATCCCTGGTCGATCGCGGCGCTCCACGTGGTCACGACCCTGACCGGTTCTGCGCTGCTGGCGCTGGCGCTCGCCCATGGCGTGCGCGATGCCGGCCAGGTCTGGGCCGCCGCCCATGTCGATGAGGACTGGAACGCCGAGAAATGGGGCGTGGACGAGGAGGCGGCTGCCCGCCGCGCCGCTCGCCTGAAGGATTTTGAGGCCGCCGTGGCGGTTCTGGCGGCCGTGAAGCCGCGAGCGGACAAAGGTCCTTAACGAGAGGTTTACGAGGGCGGCCTTAGGGTGGGGCCAGCGTTCCCTGGGCCCCTGAAATGCCAACGCCGATAAGCTCGATCGTTCCCATCAGTGCCGCCAGCCCTGTGGCTGATGCGGCGACGCCCGATCTCGTGCTCCAGGCCGGCAGCGTCGTGGACGCAAGGGTCGTCAGCGTGATGGCCGACAATCTGGTGCGGATCGCGATCGCCAATCTGTCGATGGATGTGATGTCCGAGGTGTCATTGACACCGGGGCAAAATCTCAAGCTCGCAGTGTCGCAGAACGACGGCACCATCAGGCTCGCCATCATGAACGGGGCAGGCGAGGCGACGGCCGATCAGATCACGCTGACGCCGCGGGCGGCTTCGCTAGTGGACAGCCCGCCGCTTGCACCATCTGCGACGACCGCACGCAACACGCTGACGCCGTTGGAGCAGGTCGCCGTCACCGTGGCTTCGGCCGAGGCGGTAACAAAACAGGGCAGCCAGGCGCCGCTGTTCGCCAATCTCGCTTCCGTCGTCACCGGTAGCGATCTGCCGGCCCGACTGAAGCAGGCGGTGCTGGACGTGCTGGCGCAGCAGACGCCCCTCACCACCGCCCTCGATGGCGGTGATATCGAATCCGCCTTCCAGAAGTCCGGTCTGTTTCTCGAGGCGTCATTGGCCGCAGGCACAACGCCGTCCTCCGGTACAATGCCGGACCTGAAGGCCGCGCTGCTGGTGCTGCGCCAGACATTGGCCACGCTCGAGACTGCCGCGCCACAGGCCCAAGGCGCCGCGATCGCTACGGCGGGGACACCGCAGGTCGCCGCCGCTCCGGCTCAGGCTGCATCGCCGTCGACCGAGCTCGCTATGGGCCAGCAACCGCAGATGCCGCGCAGCGCCAATCTCGCAGCCGCTGTGCTCGCCGACATCGCCGGCGGCGCTCCGCAGGCCGCGATGCCGCGAACCATGTCCGCCGGCCTTGCCGCGGCCCTCCTTCAAGAGGTCACGCAAAACCTGCCGCGCCTGATCGGCAACGTGCCGGGCTCCAACAAGGCCGTGCCCGACGGCCATCTCTTCGAGGCTGCGGCGCGCGCGACACCGCCGCCGTTCCGCGGCGCGCTGCCGGCGCCGCAGGGGATCGCCTCGCCATCGCTCGCGCCGGATACGCCGCTCTCCACAACGGTGCACCGCCTGCTCGACGACACCGATGCCGCGATCGCACGTCAAACGCTGCTCCAGGTCGCCTCGCTGCCTGATCGCACCGATGCCAGCGGTCACCGCATCGACCCGACCGTGCCGCAGTGGAATTTCGAGATTCCCTTTGCGACCCCGCAGGGCACCGCGATGGCGCAATTCGAGATCTCGCGCGATGGCGGTAATGAGTCCTCTGATCCCGCCAAGCGCGCCTGGCGCGCGCGCTTCACGCTCAATGTCGAGCCGGCCGGCCCCGTGCATGCGCTGATCACGCTCAACAGCGACAAGACTTTTGTGCGGATGTGGGCGGAGCGGCCCGCGACCGCGCAGCAGCTCCGCGCCGGCATCGGCGAGCTCAATCAGGCCCTGACGCGCGCCGAGCTCAAGCCCGGCGACATCCTGGTGCGCGACGGCACGCCGCCGCAGCCGGCGCCGGCCCGCGCCGGCCACTTCCTGGATCGCGCCACATGAGCGATCCATCCAAGCTCGCAATTGCGCTGCATTACGAGAAGGGCAGCAACGCGCCCGTCGTCGTCGCCAAGGGCAAGGGCACGATCGGCGAAAAGATCGTCGAGATCGCCAAAGCCAACGACATCCCGATCGAAGAGAACGAGATCTTGGCCGGCGCGCTCTCCAAGGTCGAGCTCGGCGAGGAGATCCCGCCCGACCTCTACAAGGCCGTCGCCGAAGTGCTGGTGTTCGTGCTGCGGCTGTCGGGCCGGGGACGGTAGAGCATGATCCGGAAAAGCGTGCAGCGGTTTTCCGAAAAGATCGTGCTCAAGAAATAACCTGTCATCGTTTCACCACGATAGCGGCCGCATGGTCGCGGCCATCTTCATTGCTCAACGGATACCGCTCTTGCTGACCCGCCGTTCCACTCTGGGCCTTCTTGCCGCAGCTGCCACCATGCCGTCACGTGCGTTCGCCCATGTCGCGCCGCCGCGCAACGAGATTCGCGACAGCCTGGCAAAGCGCTTCACCGATCTCGGCACGGCGGGCACCTTCGTCGGCTACAAGGTCGAGGACTATCTGATCGTCGCGAGCGACAAGGACCGTTCCGGCGAAGCGAAGCTGCCGGCCTCGACGTTCAAGATTCCGAACTCGCTGATTGCGCTCGAGACCGGCGTCGTCACCGATCCCGACAAGGACGTGTTTCCCTGGGACGGCGTGAAGCGGCCGATCGAGGCCTGGAACAAGGACCACACGATGCGCAGCGCCATCGCGGTCAGCGCGGTGCCGGTCTATCAGGAGATCGCGCGCCGGATCGGGCAAGAGCGGATGCAAAAGTATGTCGACATGTTCGACTACGGCAATCGCGATATCGGCGGCGGCATCGACCAGTTCTGGCTCACCGGCAATTTGCGCATCGACCCGGTCGAGCAGATCGATTTCGTCGACCGGCTGCGCCGCCGCGCGCTGCCGATCAGCAAGCGCAGCCAGGACCTCGTCGCCGACATCCTGCCGGTGACCAAGGTCGGCGACAGCGTCATCCGCGCCAAATCCGGCTTGCTCGGCGCCGAGCGCGGCGAGCCGTCGCTCGGCTGGATGGTCGGCTGGGCCGAGAAGGGCGAGGCGCACACCGTGTTCGCGCTCAACATGGACTGCAAGGAGCCGCGTCTCGTCGGCGAGCGCATGCCGTTGACGCAAGCCTGCCTTGCCGAGATCGGCGCGATCTAGCTGGCGCGTACGAACCTGCTAGCATCCTTCCGACCAAACAAAAGAAAAGGTCGGGAGGATAAAATGAACTCAACGCCACTCTGGCTGTCGTCGCTCACGTTGGCCGCCGCCGGCGGCTGGCTCGCAGCCACGATGTTTGCCGCACCCGCCACCAGCAAGGAGCCGCGCTTTCCGCAGCTCACCATGGACCAGCTCGACGCCAAGCAGAAGCCGCTCGGCGAGCAGATCATGAAGGTGTCGAGCGTCGGCATCGGCGGGCCCTACAATCCGATGATCCGCAGCCCGGTGCTCGGCCAGCGACTGTTCGACCTGTTCTACTATCTGCGCTGGGAAACCTCGGTCCCGACCAAGCTGAACGAGTTCGCGATCCTGATCATCGGGCGGCAGTGGCGCTCGCAGGTGGAATGGTTCGCGCATGCGCCGCTGGCGGCCAAGGCGGGCCTGTCGGCGGATATCATCGCGGAGCTGAAGGCCAACAAGCGGCCGTCGAAAATGGCCGAGGACGAGGCCGTGGTCTACGACTTCGTCACCGAGATCGCTACGACCAAGAAAGTTTCCGACGAGACCTACGCGCGGGCGAAGAAGGTGTTCAGCGATCAGCAGATCGTCGATCTCACCGCGGTTGCCGGCAATTACGTGATGGTCGCGATGCTGCTGGCCATGGCGGAAGAGACGGTGCCGCCGGACAAGCAGGAGCCGTTCAAGCCGGGCGAGCCGTAGCGGTTTTTGTTGCGGCCATCCTTCGAGACGCCCGCTGCGCGGGCTCCTCAGGATGAGGACCTGTATCGTGGCGAGATATCAGACCCTCATGGTGAGGAGCCCGCGAAAGCGGGCGTCTCGAACCATGAAGGCCCGCCTGCTTCTCACCCCAACTTGAACAGCGCTTGCAAAAATTCCTCCACCGCCTTGCGCGACTCCGCGGCGGTCGTGGGGTTGCCGCCGACATGCGGGTTCAGCTCGACGCAGGCATCCCTATAGGTGAACGGCGCGTTGGTATCGCCGTTCATCAGCACGCCGCCGTCGCCTTCCTTGATATGGCAATTGCGCACGGTCTGCGCGTTGGCCGACACCGCAACGGCGCTGACGCCGAGCAGGCCGCTGTCGAAGCCGTGCGCGCTGTCGGGGTATTCGGTCATCACCACATCACGCCCGGCCGCCTTGAGCCGTCCAACGAACGCCTTGCAGCTCGTCACGGGATTGTAGTCGTCGGGCGTGCCGTGGAAGATCCGGATCGGGCGTGCGGCGACGTCACTGTCGCTTTGATACGTCGTCGAGCAATCCGGATAGAACGGGATGTAAGCCGCGAACTGCACGCCGGACTTGTTCCAGAGCTTGTTGAAGCGATCGAGGCTCGCATAGAGCGTCGCCTGTCCGCCGCGCGAGAAGCCCATCAGCACGATGCGGTCGGGATCGACGCGGGGATGCTTCGCAAGAATCTCCAGTGAGCGGTAGATGTCGACGATCAGGTTGAGCCGGCCGAGCAGGGCCTGGTTCGGCCCCACCACCGTCAGCCCGCGGCCGGTAAAACCGTCGATCACGAAGGTCGAGATGCCCATGGCGTTGAAAGCGTGCACCCAGGCCTCGGTGGTGGCGCCGACGCCGCTCGAGCCGTGCATCAGCACCACGACGGGAAGTTTGCCGGTGCCCTGGGCGACGCGGAATTCGCCAGCGACCGTCACCGGCTTGCCGGCCGCCGCATCGCCGCTGAGGAATTGCTGGTCGGAGAGGGTGAGCGAGGGGATCGGGTAGATCTCGGCGCGGGTGGCGACTTCCTTCGACAGGGATTGCGCGTTGGCGCTACCGGCGAACAGTGTTGAAATGCAGAGCGCCATAGCGACGCGGAATGCGGTCGGCATCGTGATCATCCCCCTATGATTTTCATGGAGTAGAACAACCGGTCTGCGCGCTGTCAATTTGATGCGCGACGACCTCAGGCCTTATCTGCCTTCTTCACCGTCAGCGCCTGGTCGATTGCAAAGCCGCCGATCTCGCTCATCGCCTGCGAGATCGCGTCGCCCTTGCGGGCAAAGCCGGCGGAGAGGACATCGAACTGGGTGCGTGCCAGACGCAGCACCTCGAGCGGCACCGAGACCGCGGTCTGGTTGAAGCTGTCGACGGAGGCGCGCAACGTCTCGAGCTCGGTGGTGAGCTTGCCGATATGGCTTTCCGCATCCTGCATCAGGCCGAGCAGCTTGCCGCGCTCGGCGTCGAACGCCGCGCGCTCGGCCGCCGCGGCCGCGGTTAACTCGGCGAGCTGAGTCCCCAGCGTCGCGATCTGGCTGACCATGGCTTCGGAGGCGAGCGCGGTCGTCTCGCGCAGGTCTACAAGGCGCTTGTTCTCTTCCTGTTGCTCATGAAACAGACGTTCGGCCGACATCGCCCGTTGCTTCAGCGATTCGATCAGCGCGGCCGCGCGCAGCAGCATCTCGCCGTTGCGCCCCGACACCATGCTGGCCATCCGCCGCAGGAAGTCGGTGGTTTCGGACGGGCTGTTCGGCGGCAGGGGGACGGCCGTGGCGGACATGGGTGATGCTTGCAGCCAGACGTGGTGACCGCCGCCGTACCGACTGAGCTCACGCAACATTCGGCGCCTGATCGTGAAGGGGAGCAAGCCTGAATCGGCCGGCCCGGTCAACCGGCGAGGGCCGACAAAAAGGCGGCAATCCCCTCAAGCGTCTCTCTGGCGGCCGATCCGCCCGAGATGGGTGAAGCCGAACCCGGCCGAATATTTCAGGCCATAGCCGAGCGCCCGGTCGATGCCGATATGGGCGAGCCAGATCAAGGCGATGGACAGCGTGAGCGGCGAGGCGAAGCCGAAGCCCAGCGTCAGCAGCGCCACCGGCGCCATGTAGCTGTGGGCGGCATTGTAGACCAGCGCCCCGAATCTGGCGTCGGCGAGGTACGCCAGGAAGCTCAGATCGGGGACGAAGAAGAGCAGGGCGAACACCAGCCACGAGCCGCCCCAGGAGGCGTAGAGCATCACCATCCCCGTGAACAGGGTCAGGCCTTCCAGCCGCAGCAGGATCTTGACGCCGCCGGTCGCCGCGCCCGTCTCGGCCGTTACCTCATCCATTGTCGTCTCCCAGGCAAAACTCTGTAATTCCTTGCGCTTTCCCGCTGCGGCAAGGCAGCCCTGCGGCGCCGAAAGCGTCTTCCCGGCCCGCAAAATGCCGTGTTAGAACCCCCGGCAATCGCATTTAGGCTAAGAACTGGCGGGAGCAAATGAAGAATATCCTGGACGCCCTTGAAGATCGTCGCGCCGGCGCAAAGCTCGGCGGCGGGGAGAAGCGCATCGAGGCGCAGCACGCCCGCGGCAAGCTGACCGCGCGCGAGCGCATCGAGCTCCTGCTCGACAAGGGATCGTTCGAGGAGTTCGACATGTTCGTCGAGCACCGCTCCACCGAGTTCGGCATGGAGAAGAACAAGATCCCCGGCGACGGCGTCGTCACCGGTTGGGGCACCGTCAACGGCCGCAAGACGTTTGTGTTCGCCAAGGACTTTACGGTGTTCGGCGGGTCGCTCTCGGAAACGCACGCGCTGAAAATTACAAAACTCCAGGACATGGCGATGAAGGCGAGGGCGCCCATCATCGGCCTCTATGACGCGGGCGGCGCCCGCATCCAGGAGGGTGTCGCCGCGCTCGCCGGCTATTCCTATGTGTTCCGCCGCAACGTGCTCGCCTCGGGCGTGATCCCGCAGATCTCCGTCATCATGGGCCCCTGCGCCGGCGGCGACGTCTATTCGCCGGCGATGACCGACTTCATCTTCATGGTGAAGAACACCAGCTACATGTTCGTCACCGGCCCCGACGTGGTGAAGACCGTGACCAACGAGGTCGTCACCGCCGAAGAGCTCGGCGGCGCCTCCGTGCACGCCACGCGCTCCTCGATTGCGGACGGCGCCTTCGAGAACGACGTCGAGACGCTCTTGCAGATGCGTCGCCTGATCGACTTCCTGCCGTCCAACAACACCGACGGCGTGCCGGAATGGCCGAGCTTTGATGACATCGGCCGTGTCGACATGTCGCTCGATACGCTGATCCCCGACAATCCGAACAAGCCCTACGACATGAAGGAGCTGATCCTGAAGGTCGTGGACGAGGGTGATTTCTTCGAGATCGCGGACGCCTTCGCCAAGAACATCGTCACCGGCTTTGGCCGCATCGCCGGCCGCACCGTCGGTTTCGTCGCCAACCAGCCGATGGTGCTGGCCGGCGTGCTCGACAGCGACGCCTCGCGGAAAGCCGCGCGCTTCGTCCGTTTTTGCGATGCCTTCAACATCCCGATCGTCACCTTCGTCGACGTGCCGGGCTTCCTGCCGGGCACCGCGCAGGAATATGGCGGCCTGATCAAGCACGGCGCCAAGCTGCTGTTTGCGTATTCGCAGTGCACCGTGCCGCTGGTCACCATCATCACCCGCAAGGCCTATGGCGGCGCCTTCGACGTCATGGCCTCCAAGGAGATCGGCGCCGACATGAACTACGCCTGGCCGACCGCCCAGATCGCCGTGATGGGCGCCAAGGGCGCGGTCGAGATCATCTTCCGCTCAGACATCGGTGACCCCGACAAGATCTCCGCGCGCACCAAGGAATACGAAGACCGCTTCCTGTCCCCCTTCATCGCCGCCGAGCGTGGCTACATCGACGACGTCATCATGCCGCACTCGACGCGCAAGCGGATCGCAAGGGCGCTGGCGATGCTGAAGGACAAGAAGGTGGAAACGCCGGCGAAGAAGCACGACAATTTGCCGTTGTGACGACAAGTAGCCCGGATGGAGCGTAGCGAAATCCGGGTCTTGCCTTAGTCCCGCATGTCGCTGCGCTCATGCGGACGACTGGTTTCTTCTGATTTGGCATCTCGATCCAAATGACCGAAGACGATCTGACCGACGAGATTTCCGACATCGAAGATCGGATCGAGGCGCTGGCCGAGATCGCCGAGCGGTGCCGGAAGTACATCCTGGCGTCCAAGATCGCCATTGGCGGTGGTGCGGCGCTGCTCTTGGTCACGATCCTCGGCTTGTTCGGGACAGGTCTGACCGCGGCGCTCGGATCGATCGCCTTGGTGCTAGGCGGGATCGTGTCGCTCGGTTCGAACATCAGCACGTTGCAGCAAACCGAGAGCGCCATCGGTGCTGCCGAGGCGCTTCGCGCGCAACTGATCGGCAGGATCGACCTTCGCGTGGTTGAGGACACGCCGCTGAAATTGGTGTGAGGCGAAATTCGTACGGTGGGTTAGCCCCGTGACTGCGCGAAGCGCAGTTCGCGCGGCGTAACCCACCATCTTTGTTGAGACATGCGTTGGCGGATTACGCTTGCGCTAATCCGCCCTGCGTTTGACATCCGCCGCGGCGAAATGCGCCATCTGGTCGGCGTGGGCTTTTGCGAACGCTGGACGGCCCGTGGCGCGCGCAACGTAGTCGCGGCAGGCGGGGCTGCCCGCCAACCCATCGAAGCGATCGACGACGCGCAGCACGTCCGACATCAGGATGTCGGCGACGGAGAAGGACCCCGCCAGCCATTCGCGCGCCGCCAGCGCGGTCTCCATGTGCTTGAGGCGTAGCTTGAGGAAGTCGTCGACGAATTTCACGGCAGGTGAGCCATCGGCACTGCCGGTGAACTTGAACATCGTCCAGGGCAGGGCCGGCATCTCTACCGAATTGAGCGCCGCGAACACCCATTCGACCGTGTCGCTGCGGCCGCGCGGATCGGTCGGCATCAGCGTGGCGCTGAGCTCACCCAGATGCAGCAGGATCGCGCCGCTCTCGAAGATCGAGAGGTCGCCGTCGGTCAGCCACGGCACCTGGCCGAACGGCTGGTGCGCGAAATGGGTGGCGTCCCGCGGGCCGAACGGCACGCTCGCGACGCGATAGGGCAATGCGGCCTCTTCGAGCGCCCAGCGCACGCGCAGGTCGCGCACGAAGCCGCGCGGCATTTCGGGAACCCAGTCGAAGGTGGTGAGGGTGAGATTGGCCATGCGGTGTCTCCGTGCTCTCTGGGCATAGGACGGATGAAGGACGAGCGTTCCGACAGGCGAGGACGTTTTTTCTCTGCACGCAGCGACCGTAGGGTGGGCAAAGGCACACTTGCGCCGTGCCCACCATCTTTTGGCCGACGGTAGAAGTGGTGGGCACGCTCCGCTTTGCCCACCCTACGGGGCCACTGGGCTTCGCTCACTGCCCGAGCTTCGCCAGCTTGCCTTGCTTCGCGGCTTCCACCGCGCGCTCCGCATCCTCCGGCAACAGAATTCGCTCCGCCACCTGCCGCGCCACCTCGCGGCGGACCGCCGCCACATACGCCCCGTCATCCGCATAGCGCTCCGCGATCGACAGTCGGGGATCATGCACTTCCATACGCGCAGCCTCGGTCGGCGCGAATGGCACGACCGCGCCTTGCAGCGGATAGAGTGCCGTCGGGCCAAAACCTTGCGCGCGCGGATTCCATGCGGTGTAGGTCGCGCGCGGCACCGCCAACGCAAGCTGGCGGATACCCGCGATGGCCATGCCGTCATTGTCCGCCTTCGGCACGAACACGGGATAGCGGCCGATCTCCTTGGGCGGCAGCACGCTCTGGTCGGAGAAGGCGGCGAGCGTATGGATGCCGGCATAGGGCAGGCCGGGGATATCCATCGGCACCGCGCCTTGCGCTGCGACCAGCGTGCCATGGGCGCGCATGGGGACGCGGCTGGCCGGCGGCTTGATGCCGTCGCTGATCCAGGCGTTGAGGTCGGTGAGCAGCGCGCGCATAGGCATGCCCGCATGCATCGGGTTTTGCGGCAGCGACATCGCAGGCAAACCCTTCTTCATCACGTCGGCGGCTTCGGCGAAATGCGGCGTGCCTGAGATCATGTAGGCGCGGACGTTGTCGGGGAGGTCGAGGTGGTTGCCGGCGAGGTCGGTGACGAGCAGCGATGCGTGCGAGGCCCACCATTCGTGCTCGCTATCGGTCTGCATCACCTTCGGGCACGTCGCCGAGAGCGAACAGCGGCGGAGCAGGCCGTCGGTCTTGCCGGAATAGGGATCGCTGAGGCTCGCATAGGTGAAGGGGAACAGATCGGCCTGCCACGCCGGATCCTGCGGATGGCGCGGGTTGCGGCCGGGCTGGCCGAAGCGGACGTTCGTCGCCATCCGCCGCGTGCCCGCGACATGCGGCATCAATCCGTCGAACACGGTGCGGCCCTGGAGATCCTCGTTGAAGCCGAGATAGAGGAAGTCGCGGAGAAAGCGGCCGGATTGCGACACGCCGAAGCCGATGGCGCGGCTGACGGAGGGATGCAGGCCGTTCAGCAGCGGGTTCGCCTGGGTCTCATCGTGGCGGAGAAAGCTGACGACGTCGCGCACGGCGGCATAGCCCATGCCGAGTGGCACAGGATCGCGCGCGGTGTAGGTGATCTCGTAGAGCGCGCCGGCATCAAAACCATCGGGCCGGGTGATCTCCACCGTCACGGGATCGACGAGCTTTGCGAGGAGGCCGGAAGGCGTCTGCCGCGCATCCGCCCAGGCGGCGCGCACGGAGACCTTGAGGTCGGCGGCATCAGTCGCCGGCCAGGTCAGCGTCGCACGCGCGGGATTGGTCGTGTTGTCGAAGACCACCTCTTCGCGCGCGGGCCCGGTGACGGTCTTCAGCACCGGTGCCGTCATCGCCATCTGGCCGGGCTTGGAGGGGATGTCGCCCTGCCAGCCGACCCAGACCATCGTAAAACCCTGGCGGTGCAGGGAGCCGATGCCGGCATCCTCGGCCTTGTCGGCATTGTTGGCGCCGGGCTGGGCGGCATCGTCGAACAATTGCGGTGCCAGCTTGCGGCCGCGATTGGGCACCTCGAGCAGCAGCGTGCCGTTGCCGTGGGTGGGATCGGTGGGGCGCAGGATCACGACGTCGGCGGTGGCTGCCACCTTGCCGTCGGGGCTACGCGGCGCGAGCGCGAGGTCGGTGATGACGGCGTTGCGATCGTCGGACGGGTTGAGCGCGAAGGTCGCGCGCGCGGTGATGCGCTCATAGGTGCCGACATCGCCAAAGCTGCGCCCCGCAAAGGCGGGCTCACGCGCGAGGATGTCGAAGCGGATGATTTCGGCGAGCGAGACCGTTGGCCACAGGCAAGTGATCGCAACGACGCCCGTGATGATCCTGCGCATGGCCGTTCCTTCCCCCATCGGCGCGATCATGAAGTTCCGTCGCGCGGGCTTTTTGTTGCCGCCACCATAACCGTCTATGCTGCGGCCAAACAACGGGAGGAAACACATGCCTGCTGCCTACTTCGTCGTTCGCGCCACCGTCACCGACGCCAGCAGGCGCGCCGCCTTCGAGACGGAACATGTGCCCGACGCGGTGAAGGCGTTCGGCGTAGCTAAGGCCTGGCGGTTCTGGAGCCTGGACGATCCCTCGCTGCATCAGGCCATGTATCAGTTCGATGACGAGGCCAAGCTGGCTGCGATGTTGAAGGGCGATGCGTTGAAGCAGCTCGTCGCCGATTTCAACCGCGACTGGCCCGACGTGAAGCGCACGCGCGAGACGCTGGTGCTGGCGCAGGAGTTTGGAGCGTAGCCGTAGCTCGCTCGTCCCTGACACCCATGTCATGAATCTGAAGATGCGATTCAGCTTTCGTTCATGTCGTGACCACGACACTCCCTCTGCATCACTTGCTCGATAGCCTAGAGGACATGTCATGGAGCGTCGGAACTTTTTGAAACTTGCATTCGGCGTCGCGGCTGGAGCCGCGACGTTGACCGCGACCGCACAAGCTGCGCCGTTGGCGCCGCAGCCGCTTGGTGATCCCGCGCGCGCGCCGCAAGGCAATCCCGACGCTCGTCCCGCCGTCACCACCAGTGAGGAGACCGCGCAGCTCAAGCCCGAGCAGGTGCATTGGCATGGCCATCACCGCCATTGGGGCTGGCGCCGCCGCCACTGGGGTTGGCATCGCCGGCGCTGGCACCGCCACCACTGGTAAGCTCGGCACACGCCAGGCCTTGAACGGGGATCGCGATTGCGGTCCCCGTTTTGATTCGGAGATGCGACGCCAGGCGTTCAAAACGAAAATGGCCGCGCAGGCTTTCGCCGCACGGCCATCTCGCAATACGAAAAGGTCAGATCAGATCGGGCGGCAGCGGCCACCCCACCAACGGAAGCCGTACGGGCAGACGCGGGCGCGGGGCACGACGACGACCGGCGGGGCAACCACCACCGGGCCGGGCCGCACAACGACCGCACCGCGCATCGGGCGGCAGCCGCCATAGGCGCCGCGGTACCAGCCGGGGCCGCAGCCACCGGCGGCGCTGGCCGCTTCGCTGAAACCGACGACCGCGCTGGCGAGCATGACGGCGGCAAACAGGTATTTCATGTGATCTTCCTCTTGTCCTTGGGCAGGTTTTTGGGGCGCTTGCGGCGCACAATGAATCAAAAGACACGATTCGACACGTTAAATTTGGGCACGTGCCGACACGTCGCGATCCAAACCTGCCAATCATGACCTGAATGCGGCATGAACATTCTCTGCATGCGGCTTCCGGCGACAGCGATGGCGCTGGAGCGCCGTCCCGATGGAATCGGAACGGGGCTCCATGTTTTTTGTTTTGTCGCGTTTTCTTGACGCGAACCGGTATCCACTTCGCTCGAAAACGCTCTAGCGACCGAGAAAGCCCAGCATCAATTCCTTGTACTTCTCCGGCGCCTCCAGGAAGACGAGGTGGCCGGTGTCCGGGATCACTTCGGCCCGCGCGTTCGGCATCTTGGCCGCAAGCGCTTTCGCGAGCTCCGCGTTCTGGCCCATTTTCGCGCGCAATGCCTCCGGCGCGTTCGGACGGCCCGGCGCGTTGTGATCGTCGGCGCCCATGATGAACAGCGTCGGCTCTGTGATCAACGCGACCTCGTGCGCGACCGGCTCGCGATAGATCATCTGGCCGGAGCTGACGTAGGCGCGCAGCCAGCGCGGATAATCGGGACTGCCTTTGATGTTGAAGCGGGCGTCGACGAACGGCGTGATCGCGTCGGGCGGCAGCTTGATCGCGTAATTGGTCTGGAGCTGCTTGCGATAGCCGTCGGGTGTGAGCTTGTCCTCGCTCTCGATGATCTTCTCGGTCGGCGTCGGCGGCACATAGAGACGGTAGTCTTCCAGCCCGATCGGCGCGGTCAGCACGAGATGGGCGACGCGATCCGGATAGGCGCGGGCGATGCGCACGCCCAGCATGCCGCCGAGCGAATGCGCGACGACCTCGGCTTTGTCGATCTTGAGATGATCGAGCAGCGCAATGGTGTTGCGCGCCAGCGTGTCGAAGTGCAGTTCGCCTTGCGGCTTGGAGGATTTGCCGAAGCCGATCTGGTCCGGCACGATCACGCGAAAACCGGCGTCACTGAGCATCTTGATGACGGGCGCCCAGTAGCTCGACGGAAAATTGCGCCCGTGCAGCAGCACGACGGTGCGGCCGTTCGGCCGCTCGGGCGCGACGTCCATATAGGCCATGCTGAGCTGCTCGCCGTCATTGATGACAGGCAGCAGATGCACGGGATACGGATAGGCAAAGCCTTCGAGCGCGATGCCATAGGGCTCGCGCGGGGCGGTGTCGGCAGCGTAAGCGAAAGAGAGCGGGGCAGTGAGGAGGGCGGCGGCAAGCGCGACCGGGAGGATGCGGTTCATGAAGATCTCGTAATTGGAGCCGTCATTCCGGGGTGCGTCGAAGACGCGGACCCGGAATCTCGAGGTTCCAAGTTTGATGCTTCGCATCGCCCCCGGAACGACACTGCGCTTAAAGCGATGGATGGCCCGGTCAAGCCCCGCCATGACGGAAGCCGTGGTTCACACGCAAACGTGCGATCTCACGCACCTGGCGTGATCAATCCTTCCCGGTCCCGAACAGCGTCGCAAACTGCTTCTCGCCGGTACGGGTGAAGTTCACCACGCGGCTGCCGGGCGTGGCGTCGCGCGCGGCCCATTTCAGCTCGGCGAACCGCTGCATCATGGCGGCGCCCAGCGTGCCGGCGAGATGATGGCGCCGCTCGCTCCAGTCCAGGCAGGCCTTGCACACCGGACGGCGCGGATGGGTGAGCATGTCGGGCGAGATCTGCAAATGCTTTGCGAGGAAGCGCTCGCCCTCGGCCGTCAGCTCGATGTCCTGCTTCTTCTGCCTGACCAGGTTTCGCGTCCGTAGACTGTCGAGCATCTGCACGCCGAGATCGCCGGCGAGGTGGTCGTAGCAGATCCGCGCGCGCCGCAGCGCCGGATCCTTCGGCCCGGTGCGCACGCGCATGTGGCCGGTCCGCGCGGCAAGTCCCGCAAGGCCTTCGAGCACGCCGGCGACGTCATCGTCGGTGAGGCGGTAGTAGCGGTGGCGGCCCTGCTTCTCCGGCTCGATCAGCCCGCCGGCCTCGAGCTTGGCCAGATGCGAGCTCGCGGTCTGCGGCGTGATGCCGGCCTCCTGCGCGAGCTCGCTCGCCGTCAGCGCGCGGCCGTTCATCAGCGCGGTGAGCATGTTGGCGCGAGCGGGGTCGCCGACCAGCGAAGCAATCATGGCGATGTCAGGACCTGATTTCATGCTTCGATGGTAGCCGAAGCATTGCGGTGGAGCAAGGACGTAGTCTGTTTCTGCGAACACGTCATTGCGAGCGAAGCGAAGCAATCCAGTTGCTTCAGCGGCGACGGTGTTGCTCGCGCTTGCCGCAATGAAAAATCAGGGAGCTCACCATGTCCGTCACCGTCTTCATCCGCTACCAGCTCGATCCCTTCAAGCGTGCGCAGTTCGAGGAGTACTCGAAGCGCTGGCTCACCATCATCCCGAAATGCGGCGGCGACCTGATCGGCTATTTCATGCCGCATGAGGGCACCAACAACATCGCGTTTGCGCTGATCACCTTCGAGAGTCTGGCCGCCTATGAGGCCTATCGCGCCCGGCTGCGGCAGGACGCAGACGGCATGGCCAACTTCCATTTCGCCGAGGAGAACAAATTCATCCTCGCGGAAGAGCGCACCTTCCTGCGCAAGGTGGTATTGTAGACCGCCAACGCAAAGGAGACGCCCATGATTGCCGTGATTTTCGAAGTCTGGCCCAAGCCGGAACATCGCCAGGACTACTTCGACCTCGCGGCCGACCTGAAGCCGATCCTGCAAACCATCGATGGCTTCATCTCGGTCGAGCGCTTTGAAAGCCTGACCGAGAAGGGCAAGATCCTGTCGGTGTCGTTCTGGCGGGACGAGGCAGCAGTCCAGGCCTGGCGCAATACGATGGAGCACCGGCGCACGCAGGCGAAGGGCAGGTCGAAGATCTTTGCCGATTATCACCTGCGCATCGCCAGCGTCATCCGCGACTACGGCATGAATGATCGCGAGCAGGCGCCGAAGGACAGCCGCGCCGTGCACGACGCGCACTAGCTTTTGCGGGCGCGCACTGGCGCTGCCCAGTGCGCGCGCTTATGTCTGCGCGGCCAACAAGGGAGAGAAACATGCATGTGACAACCGCTGACAAGCGCGCGACGTTCAAGACGATGCACGAGAGCGGCTGCTTCATCCTGCCCAATCCGGTCGATGTCGGCAGCGCCAAGGCGTTGCAGCATCTCGGTTTCAAGGCACTGGCCTCATCGAGCGCAGGCTTTGCCTGGACCATCGGCAAGGCCGACAACCACGTCACGGTCGACGATGTCTGTCAGCATCTGGCAGCATTGTGCTCGGCCGTCGACATCCCCGTGAATGCGGATTTCGAGGGTGGCTTCGCCGTCGAGCCGGACAAAGTCGCTGACAATGTCGAGCGCGGTGTGCGCACCGGCGTCGCCGGCCTCTCGATCGAGGATTCCACCGGCGACAAGGACAAGCCGCTCTACGAGCGCGCACTGGCGGTCGAGCGCATCAAGGCGTCGCGCAAGGCGATCGGCGACAGCGGAACGCTGCTGGTCGGTCGCTGCGAGGCGTATTTGTGGGGCGTGACCGACCTCAAGCTCGTCATTGACCGGCTCACGGCCTATGCGGACGCAGGCGCCGATTGCCTCTACGCGCCGGGCCTGAAGACGCGCGAGGACATCGCCGCGGTGGTGAAGGCGGTCGCACCAAAGCCGTTCAACCTGCTGATCGGCGCGTCCGGCCTGTCCTTGCAGGAGGCCGCCGACCTCGGCGTGCGCCGCATCAGCGTCGGCGGCTCGCTCGCCCGCGCTGCCTGGGGCGGCTTCATGCGCGCCGCGAAGGAGATGGCGGAGAAGGGGACCTTTACCGAGCTCGGCACCGGCTATTCCGGCGGCGAACTCAACAAGATGTTCAGCTAAACGAAAAGCGGCGGGATGTGAGGTCCCGCCGCTTTTTCATCCTCTCGGTGTCATGCCCCGCGCAAGCGGGGCATCCAGTACGCCGCGGCCTCTCGATTCAATCTCCGCCGCTGGTGGAATACTGGGTCGCCCGGTCAAGCCGGGCGACGACAGCTGTTGTCGTTACTTCGCGCCCTCGGACGGGGCGGCCGGATCAGGCGCCGCCGGCTTGCTCGGGGCAGCACCCGTGGTCACGCCGGGTCCCGTGTTGTTGCGCGGCGTCACGTCACGCATGCCGGGAGGCGCGGCCGGATTCGCAGGCGGAGCCTGTTGGGCGGTCTGCGTCGCCGGCGTGTTGCCGGCCTGGTTGCCGGTGCTCGTGTTGTTCAGTCCGTAGAACACGGCACCCAGTACCAAGGCGATCGCCACTGCGAACAAGGCTACCTTGCCGCTGGAGGCGGGGCCTTCGCCAAGCTCGGGATCGACCTGAAGCTCGGCATCCCGTCGCGCCGCACGGACATACTCATCATCGGCGAGATTCGGGCGATACGGATCGTTGGGAAAACGGTCGTCAGCCATCGATTTTGTCTCCTCGATTATTGCGGCTGGACAACCCCTAGACGCGAGATTCTGTTCCGCCCTCCTTAGTGCTTTCGTCGCATGTTGCCCTTGCGCGAGGAATCGGGAACTTGTTCATTTTGGAACAGTTGCGCGTCGGTTCCATCGGAGGGGAAGGGAACAAAGCGATGTGGAGCGTGCCGCCGAGCGATAGCGTGCTGCATCTGTTGTCGCTGGTCGCGGTCGCAGCGCAAGGCATGACCGCCGCGCTCGCGGCCGGCCGCCGGAGCATGGACTGGCTCGGCGTCTGCTTCCTCGGCTGTATCACCGCGCTCGGCGGCGGCACCTTGCGCGATCTCTTCCTCGGGCACTATCCGCTGGCCTGGGTCGCTCATCCCATCTACCTCGCTCTGGCCGGCGGCGCTGCCTTCCTCACCATCCTGATCGCGCGGCTCGTGCACCGGCTGAAGGTGGCCTTCATCGTGCTCGATGCCATCGGCCTCGTCGTCTTCACCATGGCCGGCTGCGACATCGCCTGGCAGACGAATGCCACGCTGCCGATCGTCATCGTCTCCGGCATGGTGACCGGCTGCGCGGGCGGGGTGCTGCGCGACGTGCTCTGCAACGACGTGCCGCTGCTGTTCCGCTCCGAGCTCTATGCGACCGTTTCGGTGGCGACCGGCCTGTTCTATGCCACCGCCTTCGGCCTCAATCTCAACGCGGAGCTCTGGACCATTTTGACGTTTGTCCTCGGCATCAGCTTCCGCCTGCTCGCGGTGCGCTACAAATGGGAGATGCCGAAATTCGTGTTCACGGAAGGCGAGGAGCGGTAGGGCTCTTTCTTACCTCTCCCCGCTTGCGGGGAGAGGGGACTAATCACCCTTCCGCGCCTTCGCCACCTGCGCCGTGGTCACCAGCGGCGCGGCGTTGCCCCAGGAATTGCGGATGTAGTTCGTCACTGCGGCGATCTCTTCGTCGGACAATTGCTTGGCATAGCCCGGCATCTCGCCGCTGTTCGGCGCGCGTGGCGTCGTCACGGTGTGGGCGCCGTCGAGGATGATGCGCAAGCTGGAGGACGGATTGACCGATTGCAGAAGCGCGTTGCCGGGCAGGGGCGGATAGATGCGCGGCGCGCCGGAGCCGTCGGCTTCATGGCAGGCGATGCAGAGTTTTGCGTAGACGGCCTGGCCGGCCTTCATCTCGGCCTCGTCGGGCGGCGTCACGATCGTCTCGCGCCGCGACGGCGGCAGACTCTTCAGATATTCCGCGATGGCGCGCACATCGGCATCGCTCATCTTCGAGGTCGAGCCGACGACCACCTCGGCCATCAGCCCGCCGGCATGGCTTTTGACGTTTCGCCCGCTTTGCAGATACTCGGTGATGTCTTCGACGCTCCATGACTTCAGCCCGGTGCGCGCGGCGCCATCGAGCCTTGGTGCGTACCAGCCGCCGACCTCGTTGCCCGACAGCGCCTGCGCAGTTTTGTCCGCGCCGAAATAGTTCTTCGGTGTGTGGCAGGCGCCGCAATGGCCGAGCCCGGTGACGAGATAGCCGCCTCTGTTCCACGCCGCGCTCTGGCTCTGGTCCGGCTCGAACAGACCGGGCTTGAAATACATCGCGTTCCAGACCCGCATCAGGCCGCGATAGCCGAACGGCCAGCGCAGCTCCGGCGGCTTGTTGCGGCTTGCGACGGGCGCCAGCGTTCCGAGATAGGCCCGGATCGCCAGCGTGTCGTCCTTCGTCACCTTCGTGAAATAGGGATAGGGGAAGGCCGGGTAATAGTTCGAGCCGTCGGGCGCGATGCCGGTGCGCACCGCGCGGGTGAAATCGGCGTCGGTCCAGGCGCCGATCCCGGTGTCACGATCCGGCGTCAGGTTCGGCGCGTAGATCGCGCCGAAGGGCGTATCGATGCGCTTTCCGCCCGCGAACGGCTTTGCCGGATCGGTGGTGTGGCAGCCCGCGCAGTCGCCGGCCTCGACCAGCGCCTTGCCATAGGCGATCAGCTCCGGCGATGGCTCGGCGGCGCGGGCCGCGCACGCAACTGCACTGCACAATGCGACAACAGCCAGAATCATTCGCATCGAAAGCTTCCCCTGCGACCAATCGCCCGGATAGGAGCCTCACGTCGTTTCGCGTCGGTGGGGGTATGGTGACACAAATTGAAAATGCTTGATGCCTTTGCAGCCACGAAATTGCGATTATTACCCGGCGCTTCCTTTGGTCCAGATTTGTGATGCGGAGCGTTAAATATCCGACATAGAGTGGCGGAGTTGGTCGGCGCGCCCTAGCTAAAAACAACGGGCAGGCAACGGCTTAAGTGGCCAAACGCTCAAACGGGCGGAAGAGGACAAGAATGGGTATCAACCAGGGTCCGATCAGTCTCGACCAGAAATACACCCAGGAAACCGGACACGTCTTCACCACGGGCATCCAGGCCCTGGTCCGGTTGCCGATGGCCCAGATCCGGCGCGACCGCGCCAACGGCCTCAACACCGCGGGCTTTATCTCCGGCTACCGCGGCTCGCCGCTCGGTGGCTACGACCAGCAGCTCTTTGCGGCGCGAAAACATCTCGAGCAGTACAACATCAAGTTCCAGCCCGGCGTGAACGAGGATTTGGCGGCGACCGCGGTGTGGGGCTCGCAGCAGCTCAACCTCTCGCCCGGCGCCAAATATGATGGCGTCGTCGGCATCTGGTACGGCAAGGGCCCCGGCGTCGATCGCTGCGGCGACGTGTTCCGCCACGGCAATGCCGCCGGCTCGGCCAAGAACGGCGGCGTGCTGTGTCTGGCCGGCGACGACCACGGTGCAAAATCCTCCACCGTTCCGCATCAGTCCGACCATGCCTTCATGTCGGCTTTGATGCCGTATCTCTATCCCTCGAGCATCCACGAGATGATCGAGATGGGCCTGCTCGGCATCGCGATGTCGCGCTATTCGGGCTGCTGGGTCGGCATGAAGGTGATCACGGAGACGGTGGAGACCACCGCCGAGATCGACCTCACCGACGAGATGAAGCCGTTCATCATCCCGCCCGATTTCGAGTTGCCGCCCGGTGGCCTCAATCTGCGCTGGCCCGACGACCGCTTCGAGCAGGACCGTCGCCTCCAGGATTACAAGGGCTTTGCCGCGATCGCCTTTGCGCGCGCCAACAAGGTCAACCGCGTCACCATGGATTCGCCGAACGCCCGTTTCGGCATCATGGCGTCGGGCAAGAGCTATGAGGACGTCCGCCAGGCGCTGCGCGAGCTCGGGATCACCGAGGAGGTCGCCGCCAAGATCGGGCTTCGCCTCTACAAGATCGGCATGCCCTGGCCGCTGGAGCCGGAAGGCGTACGCCAGTTTGCGGTCGGCCTCGAAGAGATATTCATCATCGAGGAACGGCGCGAGATCGTCGAGAACCAGGTCAAGCAGGAGCTGTTCAACTGGCGCGACGACGTTCGCCCGCGCATCGTCGGCAAGATGGACGAGCACGACAAACGCTTCCTGACCTTCGCCGCCGAACTCAGCGTTGCCTCGCTTGCGACCTCGCTCACCGAGCGGCTTCTCCGCCTTAATCTCAACCCCGAGATCGCGGAGATGCTCCGCGCCAAGGCCGACTGGTTCAACGGCCGCCAGGCCACGCAAATGCAGGCGACAGCGCCTGTCTCTCGCGTACCGTATTTCTGCTCCGGCTGTCCCCACAACACGTCCACCAAGGTCCCCGAAGGCAGCCGCGCGCTCGCCGGCATCGGCTGCCACTTCATGGCGCTGTGGATGGATCGCTCGACCGAGACGTTCACTCATATGGGCGGCGAGGGCGTGCCGTGGGTCGGCATCGCGCCCTTCACCAACGAGAACCACATCTTCGCCAATCTCGGCGACGGCACCTACTTCCACTCCGGCCTTCTCGCCATCCGGCAAGCGGTCGCCTCAAAGACCAACATCACCTACAAGATCCTCTACAACGATGCCGTCGCGATGACGGGTGGCCAGCGCCATGACGGCGATCTCTCGCCGCAGCAGATCACGTTCCAGCTCCACGCCGAAGGCATCCGCGAGATCTACCTGGTCTCGGAGGCGCCCGACACCTATCCTTCCGACACCATCGCGCCCGGCGTGAAGCTGTATCACCGCGACGAACTCGACAACGTCATGAAGATGTGCCGCGAGTACAAGGGCACCTCGGCGATCGTCTTCGTGCAGACCTGCGCGGCCGAAAAGCGGCGCCGCCGCAAGCGCGGCCTGATGGAGGATCCGGCGCGCCGCGTCATGATCAACCCGGCGGTCTGCGAAGGCTGCGGCGATTGCTCGGTGCAGTCGAACTGCATCTCGGTCGAGCCCCTGGAGACCGAGTTCGGCCGCAAGCGCGCCATCAACCAGTCGTCCTGCAACAAGGACTATTCCTGTGTGAAGGGCTTCTGCCCGTCCTTCGTCACCGTCGACGGCGGCAAGCCGCGCCATCGTGCACCGGCCGATCTCGGTGACATCGGCGAGCTACCGGAGCCCGCGTCTCGGCCGACGGTGGATAAGCCCTATAACATCGCAGTCGGCGGTGTCGGCGGCACCGGTGTCCTCACGATCGGTGCGCTGCTCGGCATGGCCGCTCATATCGAGGGCAAGGCCTCGATGATCCTCGACATGTCGGGCCTGGCGCAGAAGGGCGGGGCGGTGCTCAGCCACGTCCGCCTGTCCGATCATCCGGCCGAGGTGACCTGCTCGCGCATCGTCACTGGTACGGCAGATCTCGTGCTCGCCGCCGACGAGGTGGTCGCGGTCGCCAAGGACACGATCTCGCTCTGCGACACCAGCCGCACCCGCGGCATCATCAACAGCCACGTCATTCCCACCGCCGACTTCGTCCTCAACCGCGACTTCAACTTCCAGACCCGCAAGCTGAACGGGCTGCTGGAAACGGCGCTGCACAAGGACTCGGTGTTCTTCGACTTCACCAAGCCGGCCGAGCAGCTGCTTGGCGACAGCATCGCCACCAACATGATGATGATGGGATATGCCTATCAGAAAGGCCTGTTCCCGCTGTCGGCAGAATCGATCGAGCAGGCGATCGAGGTCAACGGCGTCGCGATCAAGATGAACAAGGAGGCCTTCCGCCTCGGCCGCCTCGCGGTCGCCGATCCCCAGCGCCTCGCCGACATGCTGAAGGGGACGGACGAGGTGGTTGCGCCGAAGACGCTGGATGCAATGACGCTGGATGAGGTCGTCGCGCATCGCGCCAAGCACCTGACCGCCTACCAGAGCGGCCGCCTCGCAAAACGCTATCGCAAGCTGGTCGATCAGGTTCGCGATGCCGCCAAGCAGGGCGGTTATGACGATGCGCTGCCGCGCGCGGTCGCGGTGAACTATGCCAAGCTCCTGGCCTACAAGGACGAATACGAGGTTGCGCGCCTCTACACCGACGGCGCTTTTGAGCAGCAGCTCCGCGACCAGTTCGAGGGCGACTTCAAGTTCAACTTCAATCTGGCTCCGCCGATCCTCAGCCGCGGCGTCGACGCGCTGGGTCGCCCGAAGAAGCGCGCCTTCGGCCCGTGGATGCTGAAGGCATTCAGGGTGCTCGCGAAATTCAAGTTCCTGCGCGGCACGCCGCTCGACATCTTCGGCCACAGCGCCGACCGCAAGCTCGAGCGCGATCTGATCGTGGGCTACGAGAAGGACGTCGCCACCGTGCTCGGCCTGTTGTCGCCGCTCACGATCGACACCGCGGTCGAGCTGCTATCGCTGCCCGACCGCATCCGCGGCTACGGCCCGGTCAAGGAGAAGGCCGTCGCGGACGCGAAAGCCCGCTACGCCCAGCTCGCGGCCGACCTCGCGAGCCCGCCGCCGGCGCCGAGGCAGATCGCGGCGGAGTAGGGCGGTCTCGACGCGGACGCAATGCGTAGGGTGGGTTAGCCCTGCAGATGCGCGAAGCGCATCTGCTCGGCGTAACCCACCACTTCTCCGTCCACGTGGAAAGCAAAGAGGTGGGTTACGCCTTCGGCTAACCCACCCTACGATTTCCTCTTTGAAATCAACCAGCGTCCTACTGTGCATGGGGTTGTTTTCGTAAAAAAGGAAAATCGCTTGCGCCGTCGGGCAAAACACCTTTAGGATTTTGGTCGTCGCGTTCGTCATTGCGAGCGCAGCGAAGCAATCCAGAAATGCATCCGCGGAAAGACTGCTGGATTGCTTCGCTGCGCTCGCAATTCCGACTTGGAGGCAGACGAGGTTAGCCCCCACTTGCGCCAACGCGCTGCCCTCTCGCCCGACGGAATATTTCCGCGCTTGCCAAGCTGGCCCCCGCGGTTCAGAAAAACGGAGCAAGAAGAAACGCGAGCGCGGAGACCTGACGTTTTGACCATCAAGGGCAAGGCCTACATTGCCGGGATCTACGAACACCCGACCCGGCATGCGCCGGACAAATCCACCGCCCAGCTCCATGCCGAGGTCGCCAAGGGCGCGATCGAGGATGCCGGGATCAGCAAGGACGACGTCGACGGCTATTTCTGCGCGGGCGACGCCCCCGGCGGCGCATGGCCGATGGTCGATTATCTCGGCCTGAACACCAAAAAACTCCGCCACGTCGATTCCACCGAGACCGGCGGCTGTTCCTACATCATCCATCTCGGCCACGCCGCTGAAGCCATCGCGGCGGGCAAGTGCTCGATTGCGCTGATCACGCTCGCGGGCAAGCCGCGCACCGGCGTGATGCCGCCGCGCGCAGCCGGCGCGGAAGCCGATTTCGAGTTGGCTTACGGCGCGACCACCCACAATGCCTATGGCATGTGTGCCATGCGCCATATGCACGACTATGGCACCACCAGCGAGCAGCTCGCCTGGATCAAGGTCGCGGCCTCGCATCACGCGCAATACAATCCGCACGCGATGCTCAAGGACGTCGTCACCGTCGAGGACGTCCTGAACTCGCCGATGATCTCCGATCCGCTGCATCGCATGGATTGCTGCGTCGTCTCCGACGGCGGCGGCGCGCTGATCGTGGCGACGCCCGAGATCGCCAAGAGCCTGAAGAAGCCGTTGGTCAAGCTGATCGGTCACGGCGAAGCCATGAAGGGCCCGCGCGGCGGCAAGGATCTCGACCTCACTTACTCCGCCGGAATCTGGTCCGGCCCGCGTGCGTTCGAGGAAGCCGGCATCACGCCGAAGGACATCAAATACGCCTCGATCTATGACAGCTTCACCATCACCGTCTTGATGCAGCTCGAAGACCTCGGCTTCTGCAAGAAGGGCGAGGGCGGCAAGTTCGTCGCCGACGGCAATCTGATCTCGGGCGTCGGCAAGCTGCCGTTCAACACCGACGGCGGCGGGCTCTGCAGCAACCATCCCGTCAATCGCGGCGGCATGACCAAGATCATCGAGGCCGTCAGGCAGCTGCGCGGCGAGGCGCATCCGAAGGTGCAGGTCAAGAATTGCGATCTCGCCATCGCCCACGGCACCGGCGGCCTTCTGGGCGTTCGCCACGCCGCTTCGACGGCCATTCTGGAGCGCGTGTGATGGTAGATGCAAAAAAGTATCCGGCACCGGTCACCAACCCCGAGACCGCTGCGTTCTGGGACGCGGCCAAGCAGGGCAAGTTCATGATCAAGCGCTGCACCGCGTGCGGCGAAGCGCATTACTTCCCGCGCTCGATCTGCCCGTTCTGTTACTCGGACAAGACGGTGTGGGAGGAGGCTTCGGGCGAAGCCACGATCTACACCTGGAGCCTGATGCGGAAGTCGCCGACCGGTCCCTACGCCATCGCCTATGTCACGCTGAAGGAAGGGCCGTCGCTTCAGACCAACATCGTCGACTGCGATCTCGAGAAGCTGAAGATCGGCCAAAAGGTAAAGTTGGTGTTCAAGCCGACCGATGGCGCGCCGTTGCCGTTCTTCACGCCGGCGTAATTTCTTCCTTCCCCCCTTGTGGGAGAAGGTGGCGCGAAGCGCCGGATGAGGGGTATCGCTCCGCAGAGGGACTCTCTGTGCGGAAGCAACCCCTCACCCGAACGAGTTTGCCGCACGGCTCTCGCGGCCCTCTCCCACAAGGGGAGAGGGCACATTAAACGAGCGCCGTTGCTCGCTGAGAAGAATGCCGGGAGGAAACCAGAAAAATGTCCGCCAGATACGAAGAACTCAAAGGCCTGAAAAACATCGGCCAGAAATACGCCTATGGCGATCGCGAGGTCATGCTCTACGCCTATGGCATTGGCCTCGGCGCCGATCCGATGGATGAGAAGGAGCTCGCCTTCGTCAATGAGGGCACGCTGACGCCGCGGCCGCTGAAGGTGGTGCCGACCTTTGCGTCCGTCGCCGCATGGGGCTCGGGGCCCGGCGAGATGAACCTCAACCGCGTGATGGTGGTGGACGGCGAGCGCGACATCACTTTCCACCAGCCGCTGCCGGTGGCTGCGAACATCACCGCCGATTCCTCCGTTGTCGAGGTCTACGACAAGGGCAAGGACAAGGGCGTCGTCATCAGCCACCAGACCGTGCTCAAGAACGAGAAGGGCGAGAAACTGGCAACGCTGGTCGCCTCGCGCTTTGCCCGCGGTGACGGCGGCTTTGGCGGGCCGAACCTGACGCAGCCCGATCCGCACAAGATCCCGTCGCGCGCACCGGACAGGACCATCGACATCGTCACGCGTCCGGACCAGGCGCTGGTCTATCGCCTCTGCGGCGACCGCAACCCGCTGCACAGCGACCCCGAGTTCGCCAAGAAGGCCGGCTTCCCGCGCCCCATCCTGCACGGCATGTGCACCTACGGCATCACCTGCCGCGGTGTGCTCCAGACTTATGCAGACTACGACGCCTCCGCCTTCCGTCAGCACGTCGCTCGGTTCTCATCGCCGGTTTATCCCGGCGAGACCGTGACCATGGACCTCTGGAAGGACGGCAACACGATCTCGTTCGAGGCCAAAGTGAAGTCGCGCGGCGTCACCGTGATCAAGAACGGCAAGACGGTGCTGGGTTAGGGCGGTCTCGTGCCCCGGACGCAGCGCAGCGCTCCTTAGCGGTGCGCTGCAGAGCCGGGGCCCAGAGAATGTCGAACGAAGAATGGGTCCCGGCTCTGCGACGCAGCGTTTCACGCTGCAGCGAGTCCGGGACACGAAAAACAAAAGCAGGGAGAGGCCACCATGGGACTACTCGACGGCAAGGTTGCGCTGATCACCGGCGCGGGCGGAGGGCTCGGTGAGGCCTACGCAAAGCTGTTCGCGCGGGAAGGGGCGTCCGTCGTCGTCAACGATCTCGGCGGCCCCCGTGACGGCTCCGGCGCCGACAAGTCGATGGCGCAGCTTGTGGTGGACGCGATCAAGGCCGAGGGCGGCAAGGCGGTCGCCAACGGCGCCGACATCTCCACCATGGAGGGCGGGCAGTCGGTGTTCGACGACGCCATCAAGCACTTTGGCCGCGCCGATATCCTGGTGAACAACGCCGGCATCCTGCGTGACCAGACCTTTTCCAAGGCGTCCGAATCCGACTGGGACAAGGTGATCAAGGTGCACCTGAAGGGCACCTTTTGTTGCACCATGCCGGTGTTTCGCTGGATGCGGGAAAACGGCGGCGGCGTCATCGTCAACACGTCCTCGACATCAGGTCTGATCGGCAATTTCGGCCAGACCAATTACGGCGCGGCCAAGGGCGGCATCTGGGGCCTGTCCAACGTGCTGGCGATCGAGGGTCGCAAATACAACATCCGGATCTGGACGCTGGCCCCGGGCGCGCTGACCCGCATGACCGCAGACCTGCCCCGCTATAAGGAGAACCCCGGCGCGGCGCTGGGGCCGGACGGCATCGCGCCGGCCGTGCTATACATGGTCAGCGACTTGTCCGGCGACCAGACCGGCAAGGTGCTGGGTGTGTCCGGGCCCCGCGGCGTGCGCGAAATGCGGATGATGGAAATGGACGGCTGGAAACCGCCGCACTCGGGCTGGAACGCCCAGGACATCGTCGATCATGCCAAGGAGATCTTCTTCTCCGAGGAGCAGATCAAGATGGGGGCGAGGCGGTTTTAAAGGTCGTCATCCCGGGGCACGCGAAGCGTGAGGATCCATACTCCGGATCGTGGTTATGGATTCCGGGCCCGCGACTGCGTCGCGCCCCGGAATGACAATAGAGAGACAAGGAAAGACGATGAAACTGACCGCCGACGCCAAGGGCACCTTCGCAATCGCGCCGACACCGTTCCACGATGACGGCCGGATCGACGAGCGCTCGATCGACCGCCTGACCGATTTCTACGAGGAGGTCGGCTGCGACGGCGTCACGGTGCTGGGCATCCTCGGTGAGGCGCCGAAGCTCGATGCCGCGGAGGCCGAGCAGGTGGCGGTGCGCTTCGTCAAGCGCGCCAAGAAGATGCAGGTGATCGTCGGCGTCTCCGCGCCGGGCTTTGCCACGATGCGCTCGCTGGCGAAGGCTTCGATGGATGCCGGCGCGGCCGGCGTGATGATCGCGCCGCCGCCGTCGCTCCGTACCGACGACCAGATCGTCGGCTACTATAAGCAGGCGGCGGAGGCGATCGGGCCCGATGTGCCCTGGGTGCTGCAGGATTATCCGCTGACGCTCTCGGTGATCTTCACCCCTGCGGTGATCCGCAAGATCGTCACCGACAATCCGAATTGCGTGATGCTCAAGCACGAGGACTGGCCGGGCCTCGAAAAGATCTCGACGCTGCGCAGCTTCCAGAAGGACGGCTCGCTCCGTCCGCTCTCGATCCTCTGCGGCAATGGCGGACTCTTTTTGGACTTCGAGATGGAGCGCGGCGCCGACGGCGCCATGACCGGCTATGCTTTCCCGGAGCTCCTGATCGACGTCGTGCGCCTCTCGAAGGAGGGCAAGCGCGACGCTGCGCATGATCTGTTCGACGCGCATCTCCCGCTGATCCGCTACGAGCAGCAGCCGGGCGCAGGTCTGGCGGTGCGCAAGCACGTGCTGCAGAAGCGCGGCATCATCTCGTCCAGCGCCCAGCGCAAGCCGGGCGCGACCATCACGCCGGCGGCCAAGGCGGAGGTCGATTACCTCCTGTCGCGCGTCGCCCGCGTCGACAAGCGCGCCAATCTTGGCCCGCAATCCAGCGCCGCAGGTTAGTTGAATGCCAGAGACATCAGCATCACGCCCGGCTTCGACCATCCTTCTGCTCCGTGACGGCGCAAAGGTCGACGGCAAGAGCCGCGACGAAATCGAAGTGTTCATGATGGTCCGCCATCATCAGATCGAGTTCAACTCGGGCGCGCTGGTGTTTCCCGGCGGCAGTGTCGATGCCGGCGACAACGAGATCGTCGCCCGTGCTGACCTCTATTCGGGCGGCGAGGGCCTGAGTGAATCGGATCGCGGTTTTCGGATCGCCGCGATCCGCGAGACCTTTGAGGAGAGCGGCATCCTGCTGGCGCGGGCGAAGGGCGCGGGTACGCCGATCGATGCCAGGCGCGCCGGCGAGATCGCCGACAAGCATCGCGTCGCCCTCAACGAGCACAAGATCAGCTTCCTGAGTATCCTCGCCGACAACGGCCTCCAGCTCGCACTCGACACGCTCGTGCCCTACGCGCACTGGATCACGCCGGAGGGCATGCCGAAGCGGTTCGACACCTGGTTCTTCCTCGCGGCCGCACCGCCCGATCAGCTCGGCGCCCATGACGGCCGGGAGTCGACCGACTCGATCTGGGTGTCGCCGCGCGAGGCGGTGGAGGGCGGCGAGAGCGGCCGCTTCAAGCTGCCGTTCCCGACCACGCGCAACCTGATCCGGCTCGCCAAGCAGGGCAGCGTGGGCGCCGCGCTGGAGCACGCCCGCGGCATGTCGATCGTCACGGTGATGCCGGTCATGACCAAGACCGAAGGCGGCCGCCAGCTCCGTATTCCCCGCGAGGCCGGCTATGACGGCGAGGTCTTCGAGGTCGGGGCGGTCGGCTAGGATACTTCGATACCAAACGAAGTATTGGCGGCCGCGGACGCGCTAGGTTCCGTCCATCGCGAATGGACGGGACGAGCAAAATGGATCAGGGACGGGACCCCAACATCGCCGTCGAGCTGGCGCTGCTGGTCGCGCTCGCAACGCTCTGGGGCGGCTCCTGCACCTTCATCAAGCTCGGCGTCGCCACCATTCCGCCGATCACGCTGATCGCGGCGCGCACCACGATCGCCGGGCTGCTGCTGCTCGTCGTCATGTGGGCACGCGGCATCAGGATGCCCACGGATGCCGCGACCTGGCAGCGCTTCGCGTTCCAGGCCGTGCTCAACAGCGTCATCCCCTGGACGCTGATCGCCTGGGGCGAGCGTCATGTCGACGCGTCGCTCGCGACCATCCTCAACTCGGCCGGGCCGATCTTCACCTTCCTGCTCACGGCCGTCGTCACCCGCCACGAGGTGACGACGCCGCGAAAACTGTTCGGCGTGGTCGCCGGCATGGCGGGCATCCTGCTGATCGTCGGCGTCGACGCCTTCCACGGCATCGGCAGTGGCCTCGTCGCGGAGGCCGCCATCGTCGCCGCCACCATCTGCTACGCCTGCGCCGCGATCTTCGGCCGCAGTTTTAAGGGTCTCGATCCGATGGCACCGGCCGCCGGCTCGCTGCTGGCGGGTGCGGCGGCGCTGATCCCGGCCTCGCTGATCGTCGAACAGCCCTGGACGGTGTCGCCCTCGCTGAGTTCCGTGCTGGCGCTGCTCGCGCTGGCGACGTTCTCGACCGCGGCGGCGTTCGCGATCTACTTCCGCCTGATCCAGACGCTGGGCTCGGTCGGCACCACCGCGCAGGCCTATCTGCGCGTGCCCATCGGGGTCGCCATCAGCGTCGCCTTCCTCGGCGAAACCCTGAGCCGGACCGCCTGGATCGGGCTTGCCTGCGTCGTCCTCGGCGTCGCCGCCATGACGATCCCGGCCCGGCGGCCGGCCAGCGTCAAAACGTCATAATCAGGTGGGGAGAAGGGCGATGGATTCGCGATATTAAGGATATTCGGCAGCGCGAGGCATGTTCCCCCGGGGCCGCAAAACATCGTATATTGGGCCTCCAATAGCCCGGTCCTCAAAAGCCCCAATGTCCGCCGAATTGACGCCGACCCCTGAGAAAAAGCGAACATTCTCGCTCTCCATCGGCCAGCTCACCTTCGGCAGCTTCCTTCTGGTGCTGGCGGTGATCATCGTCACCTCAACCGCGAGCGTGATCGCGATCCGGCACATCGATACGACCTTCGCCGAGTTGCAGCGGCTCCAGAGCGTCGGCGACCTCGCCGAGGACATCGACCGCCGCATGAACGAGCTGCGCCTTGCGGCGCGCGATTTCGTCACGGATCCCGGCGCCGGCACCCAGTTCAAGCAGGTCGGCGAGGCGGCCTCGACGCTGAACGACATCCTGAGGAAGACCCGCATCGAGCTCGCGCCCGAGCAGCAGGACATGATCGACGGGGTCACGGAGCGCCTTGCGACCTATCGCAATGGCCTCGAGCGAATCTCGACCCTGATTGACCGCCGCGCCCAGCTGCTCGCCGGGCTGCCGCCGCTGCGCGACCGGTTCGACGTGGCCGTCGGAGCCGCGGCGGACCGCGAGCTCGCCTCCCGCCTGTCGGAATCGCAGAGCCGGATCGCACTCGGGCTGCTCGCGCGCAACCCGTCCGCCGCCGAGCAGGCCGCGCAGGGGATGCGGGCGATGGACATCGCGGACGCCAGGCTGAAGACGGCCGTGAACGACTATGCCGAGGCCATCATCGCGGTGGCGGTCCGGGAGCGGCAGATCGCCGATATCGACCGCGAGGTGCTGGGCACCGAGGGCCGCCTGATCGGCCGCGTCACGGAACTCCTGCGCGAGGTCAGCGCCCGGCGCGGCCACGTGCTGTCGCGCGATTTCGCCCGTACGCTGACGGAGGCACGGTGGCAGAGCATCGTGTTCGGCACCATCGGCGTCTTGATCGGCATTCTCGCGGCCGGGTTCGTGGTGCGGCGGACCGTCCGGCCGCTTGCGAAGATCGCGAGATCCATCCGTGCGCTCGCAGCGGGCGAGAAGGACACCTCGATCCCGTCGGCCGACCTCGACAACGAGATCGGCGACATCGCGCGCGCGGCCGAAGTGTTCCGCCGCGCGTTGGAGGAGGCCGACACGGCGCGTGAGGCGGCGGTGCGGGCGCTCACCGAGCAGCGCCTCGCCGAAGAGAGCTACCGCAAACTGTTCGAGGGCTCGGTCGACGGCATCTATGTCACGACGCCGGCCGGCGATCTCCTCAACGCCAATCCGGCGCTGGCGCGGATGATGGGCTATGACAGCCCGCAGCAGCTCATCGACAGCATCAACGACATCGCCCACACCATCTATGTCCACCCCGAGGCGCGCGCCGAATACCAGCGGCTGATGGCGCGCGACGGCATCGTCCGCGAGTTCGAGTACCAGGTGCGCCAGCGCAGCGGCAATATCCTGTGGCTTTCCGACAGCGCCACGGGCGTGCGGGACGAGGCGGGCAACATCGTCCGCTACGAGGGCACGCTGCGCGACATCACCGACCAGAAGCGGGCGGAAGACGCCATCGCCGAAGGAAGGCGCCTGCTCCAGCAGGTCATCGACACCGTGCCCGCGGTCATCAACGTCAAGGACCGCGAGCTGCGCTACGTGCTGATGAACCGCTACATGGCCGGCATCTTCGGCATCGAGCCCGCCGATGCGCTCGGCCGCACCACCGCGGATCTGATGTCGCGCTACGGCGCAGCCAAGACCGACGAGAACGACAAGCGGGTGCTCAGGCTTCGAAAAGGTCTCGGCTTCTACGAAGAGGAGTACAAGGACGCCTCCGGCAACATGCGGCAATGGCTGGTCAACAAGCTGCCGCTGCTCGATGCCGACGGCGAGATCGAGCGGATCGTCACCGTGGCTCTCGACATCGGCGAGCGCAAGCGCGGCGAGCAGGAGATGCGCAAAGCCAAGGAATCCGCCGAGACCGCGTTGCGAAACCTGCGCGAGACCCAGGCCTCGCTGATCGAGGCGGAGAAGCTCGCCGCGCTCGGACGGCTCGTCGCCGGCGTCGCCCACGAGGTCAACAATCCCGTCGGTATCAGCCTCACAGTCGCATCCGCGCTGGAGCGCAAGACCGCGATGTTCACCTCCGAAGTCGAGCGCGGCGAGCTCCGTCGCTCCACGCTCAACGACTTCCTCAACACCAGCCGCGATGCGTCCTCGCAGCTCGTCTCCAACCTGAACCGCGCGGCCGAGCTGATCCAGTCGTTCAAGCAGGTCGCGGCCGACCGCAACTACTCGGACCAGCGCAGCTTCGATCTCGGCGACCTCACCGAGCAGGTGGTGATGAGCCTGCGGCCGGGCCTGCGCAAACACAATCTGACGCTCAACGTCGAGTGCCAGCCGAGCCTGACCATGAACAGCTATCCCGGCCCGTATGGCCAGGTGCTGACCAATCTGTTTCTCAATTCGGTGGCGCACGCCTTCCCGGACGGGCGGCCGGGAATCATCGACATCCAGGTGCGCGAGTCCGGCAAGGACAATGTCGAGATCATTTTCTCGGACAATGGCTGCGGCATGTCGCTCGACGTGCGCCGCCGCGCCTTCGATCCGTTCTTCACCACGCGGCGCGACCAGGGCGGCACCGGCCTCGGACTGCACATCGTCTACAGCATCGTCACCAATCGCCTCGGCGGGCGGCTCGATCTCGATTCCGAGCCGGGCGAGGGCACGCGCATCCAGATCATCCTGCCGCGCACCGCGCCGCTCGAGCAGGCTGCGGAATAGTCCCGCGCCTAATCAGCTTCCGCGAGCTTGTGCAGCGTGGCGCCGAAAATCAGGCTGGCCTTGCCGACGAGCGCTGTGCCCGTCATCTCCGCGCGGGTGTCCGTGTAGGTCCCGCTGACGCCGATGCCGACCGGGGCAGGGCCGCCGAACAGCGGATTGTCATCGCCCCGCGGCGAGGTGTGCCGTTGCACCAGCACTTCGCCTTTGAAGGTGCGGTCGTCCTTCACGACGTAGCTGCCGGTGTAATAGAGGTACGCATCGCCGCCAAGGATCTTGCCGTCGCGAAAGAGAATCACGCCGCTGCCCTTGCCGACTCGACCATCGAGCAGGTTCACGTGAATCGAGTAGAGGCCGTTCTTCATCACGTCCCACAGGCCGGCCGCCATCGCCCAACGGCGTAACCGGTAGAGCTTTTATGCCAAAGCGCGTTCCCGCGCGCAACGCGGCAGTTTGCCGGGCGGCGGTGCGATCTTGCCGCCGCCAGCCGTAGTTGTCCCGACTTGTCTATGACACCACCATGACTGTCTGATCATGACGCGAGGCCAGTCGTTGCGAATCAAGTTGGCCCGCGAAATGCATAACCATTGTTGCACTGGCCGCGGGGTGCTGGAGCAAGACAAATGTGAGCAACTGGATCGATTCCGGCGGCGATGAGCCGCGTCTGTACAGTGTGCGCCCCACGATTTGCGAAACACAACGGCCGACTGGCGGCGCGCCACGCTGGCGAGGCGTGGTGAGCCTCACTTGCGCCTTGGCCCTGATCGCGCTCGCAGCCCCCTCGGGGCATGCGCGCGACCGCGGCCAGTTCGTCAACACCAATGCCGAATTGAAGGCGTGGTTCGACGGCCTGCGCAGCGGCAAGGGGCCTTGCTGTTCCGATGCCGACGGCTCGGCGCTCTCGGACACTGACTGGGAGAGCAAGGACGGACACTATCGTGTCCGCATCCCGCGCCTGGGTCATGTGCTCGACGGCCAGCAGCAGGAGCTCGTCTGGGTTGATGTGCCCGAAGAGGCCGTCATCTCGGAGCCGAACCGGGTCGGGCGCACCATGGTGTGGCCGATCTACGGCTACATGGGCGTCGCCATCCGCTGCTTTATGCCTGGCAGCATGAGTTAGCCGGGCGACAGCACGCCCGGCCTCTCGTCGACCTTAGATGCGGCGCCGCGTTAGGTGTATTTCTTGTCGCGCTCGAGCAGCTCGATGGAGATGCCTTCCGGGCCGCGGATGAAGCAGATGCGCACGCCGGGCCGGATCGTGGTCGGCTCGCGCGTGAAGGTGACGCCCTTGGCCTTGATCTCGGCCGCGACGGCGTCGATGTCCTTCACGGTGAGACCGAGATGGTCGAGGCCCTGATGCGGGTGCGGCGGCGGCGGGTTGACGGCGTTGTCGCCCTCGAGCGATGCGATGAAGATCTTTGCGCCGCCGAGATTCACGTCGATCCGTCCCGGTGCGCGCACGATCTCGCCGCCGAGGATGTCCCGCAGCCAGGCCGCTGTGGCCTCCGGATCGGGACTGCGCAGATGGACGTGATCCCAAGTGACGACGACTGGCATTTCATGTTCTCCCAACGGGGTCTTCGATGTTGCAGCGCATGTTAGCGGCCCCGGCTCGTGATCGCCACCGTCCTTGCCGACTCGGCATGAGCGCGGGAACCTTAGTTCGTCTCCCGGATTAAGGTAAACAGTGGCCGAGTCCGTCGTCGAACGAGCCCAGGCCGCGGTCGGTGATACAGCCATGAACGCCAGGTTTGATCGGATCGGGTGGGGACGTTTCGCCGGGAGCGGCGAGCGCCTGGCGCGAGCCGTGACGATCGCGAGCGTCTCGTTCGGGCGAAGCCTGCTCTGGCTACTGGCGGCGATCATCGTCGGCTGCGGGGTGTGGATGCTGCTGCCGCTCTCCAGGGGCAACAGCACCGAGCCGGTGAAGTCTGACGTGGCAACGGTCGAACCGGCACCTCCGGGCAGTACGGCGGCGGCGGTCTCGCCGATTGTCGAAGCTCAGGCGCCAGCTGCGGCAGAACTCGATCGCCTCAAAATCTCATCGCAGACCTGGCGCCGTGGCGGGCTCGGCTCGAAGGCGCTGGTGACGTTCACGCTGCGAAACGACAATGACTATGCCGTTAAGGATCTGGAGATCGTCTGCGCGTTCACGCGGCGCGATGGCAGTCATCTCACCGACCGCAGCCGCGTGCTTGCCGACACGGTAACGATGAAGAGCCGCAAGACCTTTGCCCGTATTGCTGTCGGCTTCATCAACGTTAATGCCGATCAGGCGAAGTGTTCGCTGGTCGCAGCACGGCGCGCGTAACGCCCGGCAGTTCCCGGTAGCGGAAAAGTTACTGTCCGCAGGCCTTGGCCGAAAAACTTGGCGTTGCCATTTGAACCAAGGGCCGGGTGCAGGAACCAATTAGAGTATCGCCTGTTTAAGGCGAAGAGCCCACGCGGGGATGCGGGGGGCGGAGCGTGGCCGATGCCCATTTTCAGGTACTTCGTTTTCGTCGGTGGAGCGCTGCTCGCACTGTTGTTCGCGGCGGATTACGTTCTGCCGTCGCAACCGGTCGCACGGGCCATTGTCACCGCAAGCAACGATCAGCCCTTGATCCGGATTCGGTCGGATCGCCATTTGCCTGAGCGTGTCGTGCTCGACACCAGCCAGCCGACGATTGCCGCACCCGCAGTGAAGACCGCCGCGGTCGTTGCGCCTCAGGCGCCGGTGCAGGAGGCTGCTTCGCCGGAGCTGGCCGAGATGTCGGCCAAGGCGCGGGTGCGCGAGACCTTCGCCCAGTTTACGCCGGCCCCGAAGGCCAACGCCGCTGCGGCCAGGAAGACCGAGGCCAAGCCGCAAGTTCAGGCGCAGGCTCAGCTTCCCCAGGGGCAGACGCCTCAGATCCAGGCTCAGCCCAAGCGCAAGGTCGCCAGGGCGCACCCGGCTCCACAGCAGGGCCGGTCGATGATGCTGGTCGCGCAGCAGCCCCATTTCGGTCTCTTCAACACGACCTGGTAAGGGCGCCTCCGACCGTCTCGAAACGAGACGGAGAGGGCTTTTTATTGGTCAATCTCTCTGCTAATTCGAACCGATCCGAACGCCGTCCGGTGCGCTGGCTTGCCAGCAGCGGTCCGGCGCTTCTCGGTTGCGGCCCCATACCCGGGCCGGGGCGCTCGTAGCTCAGCTGGATAGAGCATCGGATTTCGATTCCGAGGGTCGGAGGTTCGAATCCTTCCGAGCGCGCCACTTGCCAGGCCGGAGCCTTGAGGCCCGGCCGGCCCAATTCGCTGGTCCCCTTACTTGCCCTGGATCTTCAGCCCATTGGGGCCGACATTGATCTGCAGGCCGTCGGGCTGCTTTTTCGCCTGGTAGAGGTTGTAGCCGAGCACGGCTGCCGTGACGACCAGTGCGCCGATGATCAGAAACAACAGATTGCGGCTGGTGGACATTCATTTCCCTGAACCACTTGGTTGACGGTGAGAAAAACCCCGCGTGTGGGTTGCGCGGGGTGTTTCAGTGCGCCCCGGGGCGGGCCGCGGCACATTGCTCGGACTTGCTAACGTGGTTGGAAGGAGCAGGTTCCCTGGCGGCCCGGCGCGGTGGGCCCAAGCAACATCACCACCGCTAAACCCGTGATCTCAGCTTGCGGAACGGCAGGTGTGGCGGGCCCGTGCCAGCGTGTCGGAGGGCGCCTCGTGGAAGGTCGCGCGGTACGCCGCGGCAAACTCGCCGAGGTGATGAAATCCCTGGGCGCGTGCGCATGTGGCGACCGTCGCGCCACCGCCCTTCAGGAGCCGCGAGCGTGTGGCCCACAGCCGCTTCAGGCGGATGTATTGATGCAGGCTCATGCCGCGCACCTTGCTCACCGCGCCGCCGAGCGTTCGGACCGAAACGCCCAACTCACCGGCGAGATTGGCCGTATAGATCGGAGCGGTCGGATAGGCCGAGACGTAATCGTCGATCTGCTGCACGAGCCTGGCCGATCGCGCGCCGGCATTCGGGGCGGTGCGATCAGACGACGGGTCGATTTGAAACAAATCGTCGAAGGCGAGCAGCAGGCCCTCCTGGAGATGCGCGGCGACCTCGGTGGTTTCGAACATATGCGGCTCTACGGACGCGGTCCGCAAGATGTCGAGAACAAGCTGACGCGCGTAGAGATGCGCCACGGGGTCCGCGATGCGAACCCACAATGCATCGGCGCGATCGAACCAGCCGCGATCCCTGAGCGCGGGGGAGAACATGATCAGCGCGTGGTAATTGGTCTGATGCTCGACGAAATGACAATGATGATTGCCGCGCAAGGCGATGAAAACGCGCGAGTCGAGTTCGATCCCGCTCGAGCTGGCCCGCAGATCGTCGGTCATCGGCAGGATCACCATGCCGCCCGGTGCGCGATAGGCGGTATCGAGAATCCGCGCAAACGACCTCGCCACGATGATCCGGCATCCCGGCAGGTTCACGATCGCGCGCGCCGCGGCGAAGTTGGCAACGTCGAGCGGAATGCTGCGGGCGTCTTCCATCGACTCGGCCGGTCGAAACGCGTCGACATCGGAAAACCGGATCAACTGGAGGGCGGAGGAGGGGGCGAGAGCGTCGAAGAACATGCTTCTGGCCGAATGCTGAAATGTGACAATTAAATAAAATTCGATACATCGCAATCAATGGCGAAACAGGATGATTCAGTAAACCGGATTCCGGGCCGTAGTATTGCGGACATCATGCCACGCGGCGCGGCAGTTCGATGTCACCGTCAACGGTCCCGGTTCATCGGTTGGCCTGAGGCGAGGTCGATGAAATGGAGGCGCGTGCAGGCGGGACATGCGAAGGACTCGAAGCTCCGCCCCTCGAGCCGCCGCCCCTCAAGCCTCCGCTCGTCAAGGTTCCGCTCGTCAGGCCTTGGCTGCCTCTCGAGATGCGTCTGCACATTCATGCCCGTCTGGGGGCACCGGAAAACAATGAAATCCGCCATCGACGTAGAATGACGGCACAGCGAATTTCATCTTTGATCTAGATCAGTTTTGGAATCGCTCCACGCAAGCCGCGAGCACGCGAATGGACACAACGCGCGATCTCGCAAAAGCGAAGGGGCCCGAGAGGGCCCCTTTGGAAATCACCAGCGGCGATAGCGTGGTCCGTAATAGCGAGGCCCATAGGCGCGTGGCCCATACCCATAATATCGGGGCCCGTAATACGGCCGCGGGCCGTAATACCCATCATAGTTCGGGCGCCAGAAACAGCGTCCCCAGGCGTCACAGACCATACGGACCTGCTCGACGTCGGAGACCTGCGGCGTCGCAGGTGCGGGCGCGATGGGCATGGCGGACGCCGCCGGTGATGCCATGATGGCACCGAACAGGGATGCGGCGACGAGGCCAGTCTTGAGATTCATGATGTCTTCCTCTGCTTACGCAATACAGATATCGAAGTTGTTCTGATCAAATTGTGGCGGAACCGAAATGTAATGCTGATGAACAAATCTTCAGCAAAGCTCGCCGCAGACCTGACCTTTCGCTTCGCAAGACTATCCCAGGTTCGCGCGCGTGACCAATGCTGCGCTTGCACTGGCGCTGCCTGGCAGGACATTGCGTTCATCTTTGATCCTGCGCAATTCGCCGGCACGACTTCATCCCTAGTCTTGCCGTAGCCAGCGCTTCGAGGAATTCGAAGAGCAGGCTCGCGAGATTGCCTGGAGCTGTGCAATGGACAAGATGAGACTAGACAAGGGTGACTGGCTGATCGTGTGCGACGGGCGCAAGGCGCTCATTTTGGAAAACCTCGGCGACGAGATGTTTCCGAACCTCCACACCCGGGAGGTGCACGAGCAGCCCAATCCCTCGACCAGTGCGCAAGGGACCGATGCGCCGGGCCGGCTGAACGCCGCCGTCGGCGGCGCGCGCAGCTCGGTCGAGCAGACCGATTGGCACGATGAGGCCGAGCGTGCCTTCCTGCGGAACCTGGCCGGCCGGCTCGATGCCGCCGTCAGCGCGGGCGAGACCTCGGCCCTGACCATGGTGGCCTCACCACGCGCGCTCGGGATGATCCGCGCCGATTATTCGGTCGTGGTGCGCAAGGCGCTTCAGGGCGAGGTCGGCAAGGACCTCGTCAAGCTGCCGGTCTACGAGATCGAGAAGCAATTGCTGCTGTCGGGCGCCGCCAAATAGCGGCACCCGCAGAGGACGTGCCAGCGCGCCTCAGAAGCAGGGGTGCCGGCGGCCGTCCTGGCCGATATAGGTGGCCGAGCTCTGGTAGCAGCGGTTGTTCGACGGGCCGTCGTAGAAGGCGAAGGTGCCGGGGGTAACGCCGGGCCCGTAATTGTGCAGATAGCTGATCGGGTAGGGCAGCGGGTTGGTGTAGTGGCGGTGGTACCGGTGGTGTCCCCGCGCCTCCGCAAGGCTGGGGGCGAGGATTGCGGCCGACAGGGCAGCAACCGCGGCTACAAGCTTCAACGTGCTCATCTCGATTCTCCGGAACCCGCGCGAATAGGTCAGGTGTTTATAGCCATTTCGAGCCGCCGGGACACCCGTCCGGCGCCTGGAAATCGGGGCCAATCCCGCCGATTCCCGGGTGGGTGTGACAGAATTGCCCGGAGCAGGGTCGAAGGCTGCCCATTTTTGGCCTTTTCGGGATGCTTAACGAATTCCCCACACAAGTATGGCCAAAGAGAATTCGCTTAAGAATCCTGTCGCCGGCCCTTTGGGGGTCCTTCGAGGCCGGTTCATTCCTGAAGGCTTTCGCCGTCACGCACCATGCGCATCACGCTTTTGAGCCTGCTGTTGCTCTCTGTCGCCGCCGCCACGCCGGCGCGCGCTGAGCTGCACATCACCCGTGACCACGGCGGCTACGTCGAGGAGTACAAGGCCAAGTACAAGCGCGTCCGCGAGAAGGGTGAGCGCGTCATCATCGACGGCATCTGCAACTCGGCCTGCACCCTGGTGCTCGGCATGGTGCCGATGAACAAGATCTGCGTGACGCCGCGCGCCAGCCTCGGCTTCCATCAGGCCTATTACGACAAGGCCTTCACCTTCGGCATCAAGGTCACCAGCGCGGAGGGGACATCCGACCTGATGTCCTACTACCCCAACACGGTGAAGGACTGGATCCGCCGCAATGGCGGGCTCACCACCGACATGAAGAAGATCAAGAACGGTGTCGAGCTCTGGAAGATCATAGACCCCTGTCCGGAAGAATGGTGAGCGGCTGAGCTGCGCTCCCGCTGTGCGTCGCAGCGCAGCATCGCTCGTTTGGAAATTCGCATTGCCGCATAGGCCCCGGTCCGGCAATGAGGGCGGCAATGAACCATAATCAAGAAGCCCTGACCGCCCGCGCCGCGCCGATCCTGTTCGTCGTGCTCTGGAGCACCGGATTCATCGGCACCAAATACATCATCAACAACGCCGATCCCTTGACCTATCTCGCCATTCGCATGGCGATCGTGGTCGGCCTGATGGCGATCATCGTGGCGATTGCGCGACCGAAATGGCCGGACCGTGTCGACGTCGCGCATAGCGCTGTTGCCGGCATTCTCGTCCACGGCTTCTATCTCGGCGGCACGGCGATTGCGATCGCGCATTCGATCCCGGCCGGACTCTCGGCGTTGATTCCGGGCCTTCAACCGATCCTGACCTCGACCATCGCCAACCGCTGGCTCGGCGAACGCGTGACGCCGGTGCAATGGGCGGGGCTGGTGCTTGGCCTCGGCGGTGTAGCGCTGATCCTGCACGGCCGCCCGATGACCGGCGAGGCGGGGCTCGGCTGGCTCGCCTCGGTGGTGTCGCTGATCAGCATCACGCTCGGCACGCTCTATCAGCGCCGCTACTGCAACCACATCGACTGGCGCGCCGGCAATCTCGTGCAATATATCGCCGTCACCGTCTTCTTCACGGTCGGCGCCTTCCTGTTCGAGGACCGCGTGGTGCACTGGACGCGGGAGTTCGTGCTCGCGCTTGCCTGGCTCGCTGTGGCGCTCTCGATCGGATCGATCGGGCTGTTGTACTGGCTGATCCGCCACGCAGCGGCGACCTCGGTTGCGAGCCTGTTCTACCTGGTGCCCGCCGTCACGGCGCTGATGGCCTATCTGCTGTTCGGGGAGAAGCTCGATGCGCTGGCGATTGCCGGCATGGCGATGTGCGCGGCAGCGGTGTTCGTGGTCAATCGGCGTTTCTAGGCAGGCAGGCCAGTACGTCGGAATACATCCCTGACGTGCGGCGCGCGCTCGTGCTAGGCTGGACTGATTTCAGCTTCCCTTTGGCAAGGTGATTTCCATGAAAAAAGCACGGCGTGCACTGCTCGGCAGGTCCTTGAGGCCGGTCCGGATTGCCTGCATCAACTACGCCGAGGAGATGATCAGCGAGCGGATGATGGGGAGGCTCACGGCGGCGCTCCAGAAATGCTACGACGAGCATTTCCTGCCGGTCTGGGGCTATTCCATCGATCTCGACGTCACCCGCAACCCGAAGCCGACGGACTGGCAGCTGCTCTATTTTGACGACGCCACCCACAAGAACTTCCTCGGGCGGCACGAGCTGACGCACCGCGGCCAGCCGATCTCAAAGATCTTTCTGAAGGCACTCGGCGAGGACGATCCGGTCAGCCTGGCGGCCTCGCACGAACTGTTCGAGATGGTGCTCGATCCCATGGCCAATCTGTGGGCCGACAAGACTCGGCACACCCAATATGCTTACGAGGTCTGCGACGCCGTGGAAGAGGAGTCTTTTCTCGTCAACGGCTTTCCGATGTCGAACTTCGTCTATCCGTCCTGGTTCGAACCGTTCGAGCATCCCCGCGGCACCAAGTTCGACCATATGGGGTCGCTCAAGGCGCCGTTCTCGATGACGGAAGGCGGCTATGTCATCAAGAAGGTCAACGGCCGGAAGGTGATCAAGCAGTTCGGCTCATCCGAGAAGCGGAGGCGCTTCGCCAAGGAGGACCGGCGCGGCCATCGCAGCGAATTTCGTGATCCGAAGGGAGAGCATCACCCGGGCCGGCGCGCCGCCAAGCGGCGAGGGTAGGGATGGGAGCAGTCTCCGGGCGCGCCCGCACCTGGAGACCTGCTCGAGCGCTGCGATCAGCGCTTGGCCTTCTTTTTCGACTTGGCAGCCTTCTTCGCAGACTTCCTGGTGGCCTTCTTTGCAGCCTTCTTGGCCGCTTTCTTCGACGACTTCTTTACAGCCTTCTTCGCAGATTTCTTGGTCGCCTTCTTGGCTTTCTTCTTGGAAGCCTTCTTCGGTGCTACTTTCTTCGCGACCTTCTTGGCGGCTTTCCTGACCTTCTTGACGGCGGTGACTGCGGCTTCGCTGGTTGCTTCCACGGCGGTGGTGATCGTGTCCAGCGCCTGTTCGGTGATCGGCTTCTCGTCGTCCATATCGTCCCCCACGGTTTGTATGGAGCGATGACGATAGCGGGTTTCAAAATCGAGTCAAAGCAGCGCTCAACCTTTGCGGATCTTTGCGTAGGCGGCGAGCGCGCGCTCGCGCCCCTTCGCGTGATCGACGATCGGCTGCGGATAGGTCTTGCCGAGCGTGACGCCCGCGCTTGCAAGCTCGATCGGTGATGCCTGCCAGGGCTGGTGGATCAGCCTGGCCGGCACGTCTTTCAGCTCGGGCACCCAGCGCCGGACATAGGCTCCATCAGGATCGAACTTCTCGCCCTGGAGAGTTGGATTGAACACGCGGAAATAGGGCGCGGCGTCGGCGCCGCAGCCGGCGACCCATTGCCAGTTGGCGGGATTGCTGCCGGCATCCGCATCGACCAGCGTGTCCCAGAACCAGCTCTCGCCGTCGCGCCAGTCGATCAGGAGATGCTTGACCAGGAAGGACGCCACCACCATCCGCACCCGGTTGTGCATCACGCCGGTGTGCCAGAGCTCGCGCAGGCCGGCATCGACGATGGGATAGCCGGTGCGTCCGCGCTGCCAGGCGGCGAGCGTTTTCTTGTCTCCCTTCCAGGGAAAGCCATCGAAATTCGTTTGCAGGTTTTCGGTGGCAAGGCTCGGGTGATCGTGGAGGAGGTGGCGGCAGAATTCGCGCCAGCCGAGCTCGCTCAGGAACTTTTCGACGCCGGGCCCGATCGCGGGATTCTCCGCTGCTGCAAAGCGCGCGGCGTGCCAGACTTGGCGCGGGCTGAGCTCGCCGAACCTCAAATGAGGCGACAGGCTTGAAGTCCCCTCGCGATCCGGGCGGTCGCGATCGCCGACATAGACGCGCGCGGTGTGCTTGAGGAAGTCGCGGAGGCGTACGCGGGCCGAGGCTTCACCCGGCGTCCAGGTCTGGCGCAGGCCGCCAGCCCAGTCGGGCTTTGTCGGCTCGAGCGTCCAGCTCTCCAGCGCGTCGCTGGCGAGCCGCGGGGCAGGGCGTAGCACCCGCGGTGTGGGCAGAGGCTTGGGCGGATCGCCCAACGACAGCACCCGTCGCCAGAACGGCGTGAAGACGCGAAGGCCGCGGCCCTCCTTGTTGCGGATCGCCGAGGGTGGCACCAGCAAGTCGCCAGGGAAGCTCTGCGAGTCCACGCCGCGCTTTGCCAGCGCCGCTTCGAGCTGTTTCTCGACGGCCTGATGCGATGCCTGCGCGATCTCATTCCAGTAGACCGCTCCCGCTCCGCTCTCCCGCGCCACTTCGGGGATCACCTTGGCCGCCGGCCCCTTGCGCAGGATCAGAGATCCGCCGTGCGTTGCGATCTCGGCGCCGTGCGCCCGCAGCGACTGCGCCAGCCACCAGCGCGTCGCACCGCCCGGCGCCCGTCCGGCCACCTCATCCATCACATAGAGGCAGATCACCGGCGCGCCTGTCTTCGCGGCAGCATGGAGGGCGGGATGGTCGGACAGGCGGAGGTCATCGCGGAACCAGACGATGACAGGCGGCGCGCTTGGCGTGGTCAGGGCAGGCCTCGTTTACAATTTGGCAAGCATGCCGCGTGCGGCGGTGTGAACCGTCGTTAATTCGGTCGTAAGCCGATTGCATGAATATGCAGGAATTCCGAGGGTAGTTCCATTCATGTCCAACCGTGCGACGGCAAAGTTCTTGCCGCAATTCAAGCTGGGTACCAAGACCGTCCTGTGCGCCGTGCTGCTGATCGCCGTGAACACGGCGCTCGTGGTCGGCGCCGGCTACTGGTCGCTGACCTCCGCCTTCAACGATCGTGCGCTGCGCGACATCGAGGTCAATTTGCGCACGCTGGCCCTGGCTTTTGCCGAGGTCGTTCCCGACGCGAAGATCACGATGCGGGATGGCGGGGTGGCGCGCGCCGAGATTCCCAAAATGCCGGAGTTCAGGGATCACGCCATCGTCGATCGCGCGGTGTCCTATGTCGGCGGCAACGCGACCCTGTTCGTGTTCGATGATGCGAGCGGGCAGTTCGTCCGCCGCTCGACCAACGTGAAGAAGGAGAACGGCGACCGCGCTGTCGGGACCCAGCTTGCCGCCGATCATCCCGGGCAGGCCGTCCTGCGCCGCGGCGAGGCGTACAAGGGCCCGGCCACGCTGTTCGGCAAAACCTTTATGACCGCCTATTTCCCGGTCGCGGATGCCACCGGCAAGGTCGTCGGCATTCTCTATGTCGGCATCCCCATGGCGCAGTTCGAGAGCATGCTGACCCAGGCCATCGAGAGCATGGCGATTGCGGCCGGTATTGCGGCGTTGCTGGTGCTGGTCCTCACCTTGCTGGTCGTCCGCCGTATCACCAGGCCGCTCACCTCGGTCACACGCTCGCTGACGGCGCTGGCCGAAGGCAAGAGCGACGTCGAGATCGATTGCGAGGATCGCGCCGACGAGATCGGCGAGATCGCCCGCACGGTCGCCGTCTTCAAGAGCAACTCGCTGGAGCGGGCGCGCCTGCGCAGCGAGCAGACCGCGGCCACGGCTGCCGCGGCAGAGCAGCGCAAGGCGGAGCTGCGCAATTTCGTCGAGCAGTTCCGCGGCAGCGTCGGCGGCATCCTCGACAAGGTGCTGAGCTCCTCCGGTGAGTTCGAGCGGGTGGCGCGGCAACTCACCGACACCGCACGCTCCACCGCCGATCTGTCGGCGCAGTCGGCCGGCGCATCCGAGAACGCCTCCGAGCACGTGCGCACGGCGGCCTCAGCCTCCGACGAACTGTCTCTGTCGATCTCCGAGATCACCCGCCGGGTGCAGGAATCGAATGAGATCTCCGCCGAGGCGGTACGGCAGGCCGAAGCCACCGACCAGCGCATGGCGCAGCTCTCGGAAGCGGGGGCGCGCATCGGCGACGTCGTCAAGCTGATCACCTCGATCGCCGAGCAGACCAATCTTCTGGCGCTGAACGCCACCATCGAGGCCGCGCGTGCCGGGGACGCCGGTCGCGGCTTCGCGGTGGTGGCCCAGGAGGTCAAGACGCTCGCCGGCCAGACCGCCAAGGCGACAGACGAGATCTCGAACCAGATCGCCAGCATGCAGCTTGCAACGGAGGAATCGGTCACCGCCATCAAGGCGATCGGCCAGACCATCGAGCGCATCAGCGGCATCGCGGGCTCGATCTCGGCCGCGGTCGAGCAGCAGAGAAGCGCCACCCACAACATCGCAGCCAGCGTTCGCGCTGCGGCCTCCGGCACCGCCGATGTCGCGGTCAATGTCCGTCACGCCGCCAAGGGCGCGAGCGAGACGGGAGAGACCTCCAGCCGGATGTTTGCCTCTGCCCAGGCGCTATCAGGCGAGAGCCTGCATCTGAAAGCCGAGGTCGACAGCTTCCTCGACCGCGTGCACGCGGCCTAATCCAACTCAGTCATTTCCGGGGCGGTCCGCAGGATCGAACCCTGGTGCGCAATGGCGCACCAGGGAATCTCGAGATCCTCAGGTGCGCAATTGCGCACCGAGTTCGATGCTGACGCATCGCCCCGGGATGACTTTTTGCGGTCGCTATCCGCGACCGCCAAAAGTCACTTCGGCTGCGGCACGATGCGGATGTAGGGCTTCGGTTCCTTCCAGCCCTGCGGATAGATCGTCTTCGCCTCGTCGTTGGAAACCGAGCCGGCGATGATGACGTCCTCGCCCTGCGTCCAGTCGGCCGGCGTGGCGACGCGATGCTTGGCAGTGAGCTGGAGCGAGTCGATGACGCGCAGGATTTCCTGGAAATTCCGGCCTGTCGTCATCGGATAGACCAGCACCAGCTTGATCTTCTTGTCCGGCCCGATGATGAAGACGTTGCGGACGGTCTGGTTGTCGGCCGGCGTGCGGGTGAGGGGATCGCCGGAGGTCGAGGCCGGCAGCATCTCGTAGAGCTTGGAGACGTTGAAGTCGGTGTCGCCGATCATCGGATAGTTCGGCGCGGCGCCTTGGGTCTCCTTGATGTCTTCCGACCATTTGGAATGGCGGTCGACCGGATCGACCGAAAGGCCCATCAGCTTGACGCCGCGCTTGTCGAATTCCGGCTTCAGCTTGGCAAGCGCGCCGAGCTCGGTCGTACAAACCGGCGTGAAGTCCTTGGGGTGGGAGAACAGGAGAGCCCAGCTATTGCCAATCCAGTCGTGGAACTTGATCTTCCCTTCGGTGGTCTCGGCTTCGAAGTCGGGCGCGGTGGTGCCGATCGGGAGTGTCATGGTTCTACCTCATCTCATTGAATTTACTTGGTAATTTATCTTCGGTCGTCGCGGCCAGTATAGGGTCTTCGCGCCCCTAAGTGAACCGCTTCAAGTAAAATGTGAATTTCTTCTCTGAAGGGCCGATTTCCTAGCACCTTTCTGTTACAGCCGCGCCTGCGACGAAACATCTCGACCGGAGCCGTACGGTCTCGATTGCCCCCATAAAGCCTTTTATGACCCGCATCACGCTCGCCCCGACGCCTCCGGAACCGAAATGGTCCTCGTAGCGACTAATCGGCAACCATTGAGAAAAGTCGCGATCCCCGTATCGAATCATTAACCACCCCTTTACGCCCGCATGAAAATGCTGGTCGATCAGAAGAAATCTGGAAGTGAACTATGTCTGCCGCTGCGCATAAGTCTGTTGAGTCGCCGTCTCTCGAACCGTCCTGCCGCGATACCGCGGCTCATGCATTGACCGTCGTGCGCGACGGCGTGATCACGGGCGAAGGCCCGACCACCAAGGGCCGGGTCCACTTTTCCCGCTCGCTCGATGCCGATGACACCGCCTGGTGCGCGCGCATCCTGACCGCCACGGCCGTCAACGACCAGCCGGTCAGCCGCGCCGAAGCCGAGGCGCTGTTCGAGATCAATGAAGCCGCAACCGAGCGCACCGATGGCGGCCGGTTCGACGACCTGCTCGCCAAGGCCGTTGCCCATTACGCCGCGAGCGCCTCGGGCCTGAAGGTGCCGCCGCGCAGCGTCGCGCTTTCGGCAGAGTCCGAGATCGAGAGCTGGGCGCCGTCCTACGCCGCCAAGGTCAACAGCGAGATGCTGGAGTGGATCGCCGGACAGATGCGCGGCAAGCGCCAGAACAACCGTCGCCTGATGGCGATGGTGGCGACCTTCCTGGGCGCCACCGCGCTGCCTCTGGCGGGCCAATTGCCGAACGTGTTCGACATCGGCATGTAAAAGATCTGGGCATGTGAGAGTTAGACGAGACTGTCGCGCCCCTTGCGAGGCGCGACAGTCTCGTCTAACTCTCACATGCCCAGATCTTTTACA